>JBHJOG010000047.1:0-39298 GCA_050329975.1 Alphaproteobacteria bacterium
GGCGCCCTGCGCGGCCTGTCGCTGGTGGCTGCCCCGGGGCGCACCACCGCGCTGGTCGGACCTTCCGGGGCCGGCAAGACGACGGCCTTCAACCTGATCCCGCGGTTCTTCGACGTTGAATCCGGCCGGCTGACTATCGACGGCGCCGAGGTCGCCTCGGTGACCGTCGCATCGCTGCGGGATTCGATCGCCTTCGTGTCCCAGGACATCACCCTGTTCGACGACACGGTCCGCGCCAACATCGCGTTCGGCCGGGCCGGCGGGACGCCGCCGACGGACGAGGAGATCGTCGCTGCCGCCAAGGCCGCCGCGGCGCATGAGTTCATCATGGCGCTGCCGAACGGCTACGACACACCCGTCGGCCAGCACGGCGGGCGGCTGAGCGGCGGCCAGCGGCAGCGGATCGCGGTCGCCCGCGCCATGCTGAAGGACGCCCCGATCCTCCTGCTCGACGAGGCGACATCCTCGCTCGACGCCGAGTCCGAGATGCAGGTGCAGCTCGCCCTGGCCCGGCTGATGAAGGACCGCACCACCATCGTGATCGCCCATCGGCTCGCCACCGTGCGCGACGCCGACGCCATCTATGTGCTGGACGAAGGCCGGGTGGTCGAGCAGGGCCGTCACGCCGACCTGCTCGCGCGCGGTGGCCTCTACGCCCGGCTGTGCCGCATCCAGTTCCGCCAGGACCACGGGCCCGCCGAGGGCCTGGCGGTCGCGGCGGAGGGCTAGAACGGCCGATGCGCTGGACGACACGCAGTGCGTGGGGGCGTCGCCTGCTGGTCCGGCTGATTCCGCTCTGGGTCGGCTTCGTGTTCCGGACCAACCGGCTGGTCGCTCCGCTGCCCGATGCGGTGCAGGACCTGATCGACCGGCGGCAGCCGGTGATCTGGTGCTTCTGGCACGGCCGCATGCTGCTGATGCCAGGCATGCGCCCGCCGACCCAACGAGTGCATGTGCTGATCTCGCATCACCGCGATGGCCGGCTGATCGCCGAGGCGGTGAACCGGATGAAGCTGCACACGGTGACCGGCTCCAGCTCGCGGGGCGCGCGCGGCGCGACGCTCGCCCTGATGCGCCTGCTGCGCGCCGGCGATTCGATCTGCATCACGCCCGATGGCCCGCGCGGACCGAGGATGCGCGCGCGCCCCGGCGCCGTGGCCCTGGCGGCGATGAGCGGGGCGCCGGTTGTGCCCGTCAGCTACTCCACTACGCGCGCCCGCTTCAACCGCAGCTGGGACCGGTTCCTGATCCCCTGGCCGTTCGGCCGGATGGAGGTCAAGGTCGGCGAACCCATCCTGCTGCCCAGGGATGCGGACTCGGTTGTGCTCGCAGCAGCTCGGCGGCGGCTGGAGGACGAGCTCAACCGGCTGACGGCAGCGGCCGACCGGGCATGCGGCCATCAACCGATCGAGCCCGACGCACAGCTCGATGAGCCCGATTTGCAGCATGGCGAGCTGGATGGACAGCCGGACGACGCGGCGCGCCGCGCCTCGCTGGCCTGAGCCCGCGAGCAATCATGCTTTGGACGCTGTATCGGCTCGGCACCACCCTCGGCGGACCGCTGATCTCGCTCTACCTGGGCAGGCGCGAGCGGCGCGGCCGGGAGGAGGCGGCCCGGCGCGGCGAGCGGCGCGGTCGTGCGGGACTCCCGCGTCCGTCCGGTCGGCTGATCTGGATTCATGCCGCCAGCGTCGGTGAGTCCCTGAGCGTCCTGCCCCTGATCGACCGCCTGCTGGCGCGCGACCGCGGCAGCCATGTTCTGGTCACCACCGGCACAGTGACGTCGGCGCGGCTGATGGGTGAGCGGCTGCCGCCGCGCGCACTCCACCAATATGTGCCGGTCGACCGCATCGGCTGGGTGCGACGCTTCCTCGACCACTGGCGGCCGGATGCGGCGATCTGGGTCGAGTCCGAGTTCTGGCCCAACCTGGTGATCGAGACCCACCGTCGCGGCGTGCCGATGGCGCTGGTCAACGCGCGGATGTCGGTGGCGAGCGCACGGAGCTGGCGGCGGGTCCCGCGCGCGATCCGCCGGCTGCTCGGCTGCTTCTCCATCTGCCTCGCCCAGACCGAGCGGATCGCCGCTGTCCTGACCGAGCTCGGGGCGCGGTCGGTGATCGTGGCCGGCAACCTGAAGCTCGCGGCACCGCCGCTGCCGGCGGACCCCGACGCGCTGACTGCATTGCGCGCGGCTGTCGGCGAACGGCCGGTCTGGCTTGCAGCCAGCACCCATCCGGGCGAGGAGCGCATGGTCGCCGAGGCCGACCGCATCGTGCGGTCGCATCGTCCGGATCTGCTGACCGTGATCGCACCGCGTCATCCCGGCCGGGGCGCCGAGGTGGCGGCGGTATTGCGCGGCATGGGGCTGACGCTCGCCCGGCGCGGCGCCGGCGAGCAGATATCCGGGGAAACACAGGTCTATCTGGCCGATACGATCGGTGAAATGGGGGTGTTTTACCGGGTCGCGAGGCTGGCATTCGTCGGCGGCTCGTGGGTGGCTCGCGGCGGGCAGAACCCTTACGAGCCGGCCCAGCTCGGCTGTCCCGTCCTGTTCGGGCAGGACATGACGAACTTTCCGGAGATCTCCACCCTGCTGGTTCGCGCGGGCGCGGCTTTAACCGTTGCGGGTCCGGCCGAATGCGCCGACGTGCTGGGGCGCCTGCTCGGCGATCCATCCGCGTGCGCGCAGATGGCGCAAGCCGGACGCGCGGTGGCGGCGGACCAGCGCGGCGTGCTCGATCGGTTGGACCAGGCGCTCTCGTCCATCCTTTCCCCGGGCCAGACCGGCACGACGGCTGCGCCGGGGGCAGCCGCGTCCCCGGTCGGTCATGCGCGCGCCTGAGTTCTGGGCCCGGCGCACTCCGCTCGCCCATGCGCTCGCCCCGTTGGGTTTCGCCTATGGGCTGGGGGCACGCTGGCGACGCACCCTGGTGCAGCCGCGATCGGTTGCGGTCCCGGTGATCTGTGTCGGCAACCTGACTGTCGGCGGTGCAGGAAAGACGCCGACAGCCCTGGCGCTGGCTGCCTTGCTTCGTGGCCTGGGCGCCAGGCCGCACTACCTGACGCGCGGCTATGGCGGCCGGCTGGCGGGGCCGGTCCAGGTCGATCCCGAGGTTCATACGGCCGCCGATGTCGGCGATGAGCCGCTGCTGCTGGCGGCCGATGCACCATGCTGGGTGTCGCGCGACCGGGTCGCCGGGGCCGAGGCGGCGGTCGCCGCCGGCGCCCAGGCCATCGTCATGGATGACGGCCTGCAGAACCCGCGCCTGCGCAAGACGCTGTCGATGGTGGTGATCGATGGTGCATCCGGCTTCGGCAACGGCTTTGTGCTGCCAGCCGGGCCGCTGCGCGAGTTTGTCACCGACGGGATGGCCCGGGTGCAGGCCCTGGTCCTCGTCGGCCCGGTCTCCCCCGCGACGGAGCGGGTGGTGGCGCGGACCGCCGGCAACAGGCCGGTGCTGGCCGCGGAGTTCGTCGTCGATGCCCGGGAGCTGGCCGGGCAACGGGTGCTCCCTTTTGCCGGGATCGCCCGGCCCGAGAAGTTCTTTGCTTCCCTCGCGGCCCTGGGCTGCGAGGTTGTCGCGACGGCCGCCTTTGCCGATCACCATCCCTATCGCGAGGAGGAGATCGCAGCCCTGCGGCGGCAGGCGGCGGGCCTCGGCGCGGCGCTGGCGACGACGTCGAAGGACCATGTCCGGCTGCCTGCGCCGATGCGGGCGGGGATCGCCCGTGTCGACGGGAGGCTGGTCTTCGACCGGCCGCAAGCCGCGAGCGACCTGCTGGCGGCCGCGCTCCCGGCGCACACCGGGCAATGATCGTGCAGGGATGGCGACGGCGCGGGCGGCGCAACGGCCGCGACTGGACCGCCGCCCTGGCCGATCAGCCTCAGCGCTTCATGTCGCGGATCGTCGCCATCATCTCGTCCACGGTGCGGAAGGCGGTGGCAGCCGTGCTGTAGGCGCGCTGGGTCTGGATCAGGTCGGTCATCTCGGATGCCAGGTCGACGTTGGACAGCTCGAGGGTGTTGGCGAGGAAACTGCCGAGCTGGCTGGTGTTCGGGTCGATCAGCATCGGCTTGCCGGATGCTTCGTTGGCCTTGAACACGTCACCGGAATGCTCGGTAAGGCCGTCCGCATTGCGGAACACCGCACCGGGGATCTGGTAGACGGGCCGGGTCAGGCCGTTGGAATAGTTGACGTTGAGGAAGCCGTTGCTGTCGAAATAGAAGCTGCTGGCGATGCCTGCCGCAGAACCGTTGACGACGGCGGCGCGCGGCGCACTCTCCTCGCCCCATTGCGTCATCGCGGCCAGGTCGAGGCTGATGGCGGCGGAGGCGCCGGTGTTCCAGCTGCCGGCGATGGCGACCGAGGCGGCTCCGGACACCGTGCCGTCGGCGCTGCTGAAATTGAGCGGCATCGGGGACGTCGAAAGCGCAATCGTGCCGGTTGGCGAACTCGCCGTCACGTTCCATGCGTTGGTGCCAGTGTTGACGAAGGAGAGCGTCACATTGTGCAGCGTCCCGTTCGTATCGTAGACCGACAGCGACCTGTCCACCTGCTCGCCGAGCGTGGCGGAGGCGGGAAGGTTGTCGGAGATGGCTGCGGTGGTAGAGGCGACCGCGGGCAGGGGCGTGCTCTTGTCGGGCAGGGCGATCGTCTGCAGGCTCTGGGTCACCGTGCCGTCGGGGGCCACCGGCCAGCCCATCAGGTAGTAGCCCTCCGGCGTTGCCAGTCGTTGGACACCCGCCGGGTCGCGGAGCGGCTCGAAAGCGCCGACCCGGGTGAAGTACTGGTCGGTACCGGCCCCGTTCTTCGAGACGACGAACAGGGCGCGGCCATTCATCGCCGCGTTCAGGCCGCGGCTCGAGGGGGCGTAGGAGCCGGCCTCCTCGACCTTCGTCTTGACGTCGACCTTGGTGCCGGCCGATTTGGCCAGGTGCTTGTCCGTGCGGCCGAGCATCTCGAAGAAATTGGACTCGCGCCGCCGGTAGCCGCCGGTGTTGAGGTTTGCGATGTTGTCGCCGATCGCGCCGAGCGCCTGGCTCTGCGCGCCCATCGCTGCGGTGCTGATCCAAAAGGCGCCGTTCAAGCTCATGGTAGTCCTTCCTGGTCGACGAGCCCGGTCACCACGGCCGGCCGGTTGCGCTTGGGTTCCGACCGTCTCGCATGCGCCGTGCCAGCGCGGCCGGCGCCGGGTCTGCGGCGTGATCGTTGCAAACCCTGGAGAAAGGTCGCATTGCTACCGGCAGCGATGCCTCCGATGGTCGTCGGCGGCAAGATCTGCCGGCCGATTTTGCCCTGTCCCGGTCACATTGGCCGTCTCTCGTGGCATAATCCGGCGACTCGAAACTGAGCATGCGGCGGGGCGGTGCGATGAGCAGCCAAAGACTATCGGGCACGATGCGACGCAGCTGGACGGTGTCTTGCCTGCTTCTGATCGGGATCGTCCTGATCCTGCCGGCCCGGGCCTGGGCCGCGCGCGATGCCGAGGAGCAGATCGCGCGGTTCGGCTTTGCGCCGGAACAGGTCGGCTATCTGGTCGTCGACGTGGAGTCCGGCGAGCAGCTGGCGGGCGGCCGGGTGGACGACCTGTTCATCCCGGCTTCGACGGCCAAGGTGCCGAGCATGGTGGCCGCGCTGGGCATGCTCGGCGGCGAGCATCGGCCGCGGACCGAGGTCTGGATCGTCGGCCCGGTGATCGACGGCGTGCTGCAGGGCGATCTCTTCCTGCGCGGCCTGGGCGACCCGTTCCTCACCACCGACGGTCTCCGCAACCTGGTGGCCCAGCTCGGCTCGGCCGGCATCACCGAGGTTGCCGGCACCTTCAACTACGACCCCGACTGGCTGCCGGCAGCGACGATGATCACGCCCACCCAGCCGATCACCGCCGGCTACAATCCGGGGATCAGCGCACTCTCGGTGAACTTCAACCGGGTGCACCTGGAGTGGGTGCCGGACGGCGACGGGATCCTTGCCAACGTCTACGCCTACGGGAACACGGGCCGGATCACGGTGGACTGGATCGCCATCGCCAATGGCGGCAGCTTCGGCGCGCTGCTCGACTACGGCTCCGATGACGCCGGCGCGGAAAGCTGGGTGCATTCGGACTCGCTGCGTGGCGAGGGCGGCGTCTGGCTGCCGGTGCGCAGCCCGGCCTACAACACCGCGATGCTGTTCCGCAGTGCGGCGGCCGGCGCGGGGATCGTGCTGCCGCCGCCGGTCCAGCAGCCGACGCCTGCCGATGCCGACCTGGTGGCGCTGCACATGGGCGAGCCGCTGCCCGCGATTGCGGCACAGGTCCTTGAGCACAGCAACAACATGGCAGCCGAACTGGTCGGCTTGGCCGCCGCCCGGAGCCAGGCCGGCGCGCTGGCAAGCCTGACCCACGGCGTGCGGGTCACCAGCCAGTGGCTGCAGGACCGGATCGACGCCGACTGGACCGGCTACGAGCTCGAGAACCACTCGGGTCTGAGCTCGCAGTCGCGCATCAGTCCAGCCCAGATGTGCGCGATCCTGGCCTACGCGCACCAGATGGAGGGCCCGGCGCTGTTCGATCTGCTCAAGTCGCCCGGCTGGGAGGGGAACCTGAACCAGAACCGCGCGTCGTCGCTGCCGCGGATCGAGGTGCGGGCGAAGACCGGCACCATGGCCTATGCCGTCGGGCTCGCCGGCTACGTCACCGCCAGTTCGGGCCGTCGCCTCGCCTTCGCGGTGTTCGTGAACGACCTCGAGGCCCGGGTGGCGCTGGATGCGGTGCTCGACCTGCGCGATGCCAACACCCCGCCCGCTGCAAAGGCGTGGTTCAATCGTGCGCGGGAACTGGAGCGGGCACTGGTCGCCGACTGGGCGCAGGCCTACTGAGCCGACCTCAGGTCTTGAACACCGCCTCGGCGCGGCTCCGGAAAGCCTGCTTGGCCTCGATGGCCGCTTCGACCCGCGCGATTTCGCTCTTCATGTCGGCGATGTAGGCGCGCAGGTCGTCGACCGAGAGGGCATCGAGCTTTCGCGTGCCGGGCTTGAATTCCTCAGGCTTGCTGACGATCGGTTCGAGGTCCATGGGCGCCTCCGGCTGCGGTCGGCGACAGTCTAGCCCAGATCGTCGGTCCTGGGGAGACTCAGGCCGTGCCGGCGGCGCTGCCTGGCTCGTGGTCGTGGCTGCGAATGAAGCGCTTGATTCGCGGCGCGATCTCCTCGCGCCAGCGGCGGCCGTTGAAGACGCCGTAGTGACCGACGCCGCGCTGCAGATGGTATTCCTTCATCGCGTCCGGCAGGTTCGGCGTGATCTCCAGCGCCGCCTTGGTCTGGCCGATGCCGGAAATATCGTCGAGCTCGCCCTCTATGCAGAACAGGGCGGTCCGGGTGATGCGCTCCGGCAGCACCGGATGCCAGCGGGCCACCATCTTGCCGTCAGGCAGCGCGTGGTCCTGGAACACGGTCTTGACCGTCTGCAGGTAGAACTCGGCCGGCATGTCCATCACCGACCTGTATTCCTCGTAGAAGCTGCGCCGCTTGACCGCCTCCTCCTGGTCGCCGCGGACCAGGTGGTCGAACAGCTGGCCGTAGGAGCGGAAGTGCTGCTCGAAGTTCATCGCGATGAAATTGGTGAGCTGGATGAAGCCTGGATAGACCTTGCGGAACGCGCCGGGATAGGGCGGGGGCACCCGCACAACTACATTGCGCTCGAACCATTCGAGCGAATTCTCCTTGGCCAGCCTGTTCACCTGGGTCGGCGACTTGCGGGTGTCGATCGGCCCGCCGATCATGGTCAGAGTCGCCGGCACGCAGTTGTCGCCCCAGCCCGACATGACCGCCGTTGCCGCCAGCGCAGGCACCGCCGGCTGGCAAACGGCGACGACGTGGGTGCTGGGACCGAGCACGTGCAGGAAGTCGATCAGGTAGTCGATGTAGTCGTTCAGGTTGAACCGGTCCTGGGTGACCGGGATCATCCGGCAGTCCTGCCAGTCGGTGACGTAGACGTCGTGGTCGGGCAGCATGGCGGCGACCGTGCCGCGCATCAGGGTGGCGAAATGGCCCGACAGCGGGGCCACGACCAGCAGCTTCGGATGCTCGCGATCGGTATCGCGCTTGAAGTGCAGCAGGTGGCAGTAGGTACGCTGCACGATCACCTCTTCGGTGACCGCGACCGGCTGCCCGTCGATAGTCGTCTCATGCAGACCCCACTCCGGCTTGCCGTAGGCACGGGTCAGGTGCTCGAACATGTCGGCAGCCGATGTGAGAGTCCTGCCGACCGGGGTCGATGCCATCGGGTTCCAGGGATTGCCGAGCATGAATTGCATGCCCTGCGACATGGCGCGCGCCGGCGCCATGGCCAGCCGCGTCATCTCGTACATGTAGTAGAGCATGGCCTGCCCTCGCTCCCTTCGCATCCTCACCGGCCCGTCCCGGCTCGCTCATGCCGGAACCGCCCTGCAGCAACCACGCCACACGAGTCGCCCGCAGGCGCGCGAAACCCTACAGTTGCCGTCGCAGCTGACAAAATGAAAGGGCCGCCGTGGGGGGTACGGCGGCCCTCGTCAACAGGGAGGCTTGCGGGTGGAACCGGGGGGACGTTTCCACCCAAAGGCTGGATGTTCTATCCAGCCAATCCTGACGCTAGCGTCATGATGATTAAGGAAGAGTTAACGCGAGCGACTTTCCGAGTCCGGATCCACATGAATGCCGGAGGCCGATGATGATCGAGACGCTGCCGAGCGAGATGCTTGCGGTTGAGATATCCATCCCGGGCGCGCCCGAGGTGTTGTTGCCGGTGCGCAGGCCGCTGCCGCGGCCGGGCGAACGGGAGGTGCTGATCGAGGTTGCCGCCGCCGGCGTCAACCGTCCCGACGTACTGCAGCGCCAGGGCCACTATCCGCCGCCGCCCGGAGCGTCCGACCTGCCAGGGCTCGAGGTTGCGGGCACGGTGGTCGCCCTTGGACACGCAGCCGCCGGCGTCGCGGTTGGCGACCGGGTCTGTGCGCTGGTCTCCGGCGGGGGCTATGCCGAGTACTGCGTGGCGCCGGTGCCGCAATGCCTGCCGGTGCCCCGCGGCATTGACATGATCGCGGCCGCCGCCATCCCCGAGACCTTCTTCACCGTCTGGACCAATGTGTTCGAGCGGGGCCGCCTGCAGCCGGGCGAGACCCTGCTGGTCCATGGTGGCAGCAGCGGCATCGGCACCACGGCGATCCAGCTCGCCGCCGCCTTCGGCGCCCGTGTGATCGCCACCGTCGGCAGCGCGGAGAAAGCCGCCGCCTGCACGGCGCTGGGCGCCAGCGCGATCGACTACCGGCAGGAGGATTTCGCCGACGCCGTCCGCCGGCTGACCGACGGGGAGGGGGTCGACCTGATCCTGGACATGGTTGGCGGCGACTACACGCCGAAGAACATCGACCTGCTGCGCACCGACGGCCGGCTGGTGCAGATCGCCTTCCTCCGCGGTGCGAAGACGACCATCGACCTCAATCCGGTCATGCGTCGCCGCCTGACGATCACCGGCTCCACCCTTCGCCCCCGCAGCGTCGCCGAGAAGGGCGCGATCGCCGCGCAACTGCGCGAGCGGGTCTGGCCTCTGCTCGAGACCGGCCGGGTCGCCCCGAAGGTGCATGCGACCTTTCCGCTGGCGCTGGCGGCCGAAGCACATAAGTTGATGGAAAGCAGTGCCCATATTGGCAAGATCGTGCTGACGGTGTAGGGCATGGTTGCAACGACGCGGCGACTGTGATCGATCGGCTCCGACGCCGTGCCGGCGAGCCGATCCTGCGCCCGAGTCAATGGTGTGGCATTCGCGAATTGATCGGCCGCCGGGTCGCGTCCCGGCCGGCCCAAGGAGAACCTTATGACCCAACTCTTGATGCCGAAGGCGACCGCCGTCTGGCTGGTGGAGAACACCACGCTGACCTTCGAACAGATCGCCGAATTCGCCAAGCTGCACGTGCTGGAGGTCCAGGCGATCGCGGACGGCCAGTCGGCCATCGGGATGAAGGGCTGGGACCCTCTGGCAAACGGCCAGCTCACCCAGGCCGAGATCGACCGCTGCTCGGCCGACCCTTCGGCCCGGCTGCGTATCGCCAAGCGCGACGTGCCCGAGCCGATCGCGCGCAGCAAAGGTCCGCGCTATACGCCGATCGCCAAGCGCCAGGACAAGCCGAACGCCGTCGCCTGGCTGCTGAAGCAGCATCCCGAGTTGACGGACGCCCAGATCTCGAAGCTGATCGGCACCACCAAGCCGACGATCCAGGCGATCCGCGACCGCAGCCACTGGAACATCCAGAACATCAAGGGGCAGGATCCGGTGCAGTTGGGGCTGTGCACCCAGTCCGAGATCGACGCGGCGTTGCTGCGTGCGCCCAAGCCGCGCCTGCGAGATCAGGAGCGGGCGGCCGAGACGGCGCCGGCCGAGGGCGCGTCGCCGGCCGAGGAATGAGCGGCTCAGTCGGGCTCGGCCACGTCCTGGACCGGGCGACGCGGACGCAGGTAGCGGCCGATCAGCAGCGGGGCGACGAATCCGACCACCGCAGCGACCCACAGTCCGATCGCCAGCGGCGAGCCGACCAGGATCGTCCAGTCGCCGTCCGAGATGGAAAGGGCCCGCCTGAGGTTGTTCTCCATCTGGTTGCCGAGGAGGATGCCGAGGATGATCGGAACGGTGGGGATGTCGAGCTTGCGGCACAGATAACCGATCACGCCGAACCCCATCATCACCATCAGGTCGAACGCCGAGCCTGAGATCGAGTAGATGCCGACGAAGGCGATCATCGCCACGGCCGGCATCAGGATCTGGGGCGGCACGGTAAGCAGCCGCACGAAGATTCCCACCAGCGGGATGTTCATGACGAGCAGCATCACGTTGCCGATGAACAGGGCGGCGATCAGTCCCCAGACCACGTCCGGTTGCTGCTGGAACAGCAGCGGGCCGGGGGTGATGTTGAGCGTCATCAGCATCGCCAGCAGCACCGCGGTGGTCCCGCTGCCCGGTACGCCGAGCGTCAGCATGGGCACCAGGGCACCGCCGGCCGCGGCGTTGTTTCCCGCCTCGGGTGCGGCGACGCCGCGCGGATCGCCGGTGCCGAAGGTCTTGTCCTTGTCGACGATCTTCTTCTCGATCGTGTAGGCGACGAAGCTGCCGAGAGAGGCGCCGGCGCCGGGCAGCACGCCGGCGACGAAGCCGATGGCCGTGGACCGAACCATCGTCCAGCCGCACTTGGCCAAAGTCTTGACCGGGACCGTGATCCGTCCGAGCGCCAGCCCGATCGCCGAATCCTGGCCGCGATGCTCAAGGAACAGCAGCACCTCGGCGATGGCGAACAGGCCGACGATGGCGACCAGGAAGTCGATGCCGTGCATCAGGTGCATTTCGCCATATGTGAAGCGGGCCGTTCCCGACGAGTGGTCCATCCCCACCATCGCCAGCGCCAGGCCGAAGGCGGCCGCCATCGCGGCTTTCGCCTGGTTGCGGCTGGCCACCCCGCCCAGCGTGGCGAAGGCGAGCACGAACAGCGCGAAGTACTCGGCCGGGCCGAACAGAAGGGCGACCTTCGTCATGATCGGCGCGAGGATCACCAGCCCGACGGTGGCGAAGAAGCCGCCGACGAAGGATGCCACGCCCGACAGCGCCAGCGCCTCGCCGGCCCGGCCCTTCTTGGCCATCGGGTGGCCGTCCAGCGTGGTCATCAACGCCGGTTCGTCGCCGGGGATGTTGAGCAGGATCGACGAGATCCGCCCGCCATACATCGCACCGTAGTAGACCGACGTCAGCAGGATCAGGGCCTCGGTCGCGTCGAGCCCGAGTGTGAAGGCGAGGGGGATCAGGATCGCCACCCCGTTCGAGGGCCCGAGACCGGGCAGGGCGCCGATCACCGTACCGAGGAAACAGCCGACGAACGCGAGCAGCAGGTTCGTCGGCGTCAGCGCGATGCCGAAGCCCTGCATCAGGAAATCGACGGTTTCCATTTCAGAAGCCCCAAGGCCCCCTGGCCAGCGACAGGCCGAGGATCAGGTGGAAGACGGCGTAGATGCCTACAGCGATACCCACGCCCGCTGCGATGGCTGTCAGCGGCCGCGCGCCCAGCCGCCAGCTCAGCAGACCCGACGCCAGGAATGTGGCGAGCACGAAGCCGAGGGGCCTCAGCAACTGGGCGTAGGCGACCAGGATGACCAGCACCAGCGCGATGTCGCCGAGGCGGCCCAGAGTAGGCCAGTTCGGCTTCGGGTCAGGGCGCAGGATCGGATACAGGCTCGCCAGGCCCAGCACGATCCCGATGACGATCGGGAAGGTCTGCGGCCCGAGCGGGTCGAACACGAGCGCTGCCTTGATCTGGCTGGCGGCCACCACGATGACGATCGCCAGCAGCAGAACAATGCCGCCAAGCAGGCGGTCGGACATCTTATTCGATGATCCCGATCTCGCGGCTGAGCGCTTCGATCCCCGACACCTCGTCCTCGACGAAGGCCTGGAACTCCGGGCCGGCGAGGAAGAACGGCATCAGGCCGTTGTTGACCATGATCTGCTGCCACTCGTCGGACTCGTAGACGGTGTTCAGTGCGTCCGACCAGTAGGCGAAGGCCTCCTCGCCGGCCTCCTTGGGGATGTAGAAACCGCGCCAGTTCGGTGACACCACGTCGAGGCCCTGCTCGACCGCCGTCGGGAGGTCGCCGAACTCGCCAGGCAGGCGCTCCTCCGACAGCACGGCCAGGATCCGCACGTCGCCTGCCTCGAGAAAGCCCAGCACCTCCGACAGGTCGCCGGTCATTGCGCTGACATGGCCGCCGAGCATCTGGGTCACTGCCTCGCCGCCGCCATCGAAGGCGATATAGGGGATCGAGCGGATATCGGTGAAGCCGGCCGCCTTCATGACCTGGAGGACCTTGAGATGGTCGTAACCGCCCGCCGCGCTTCCGCCCGAAAAGGTGATCGAACGGGGATCGGCTATCACGGCCTCGACAAGCTCGTTCAGGTTCTGATGGGGCGAGTCCGCTGCTACGACGATCGCGCCGTAGTCGGCGCCCAGCGACCCGACCCACTGCACCTGGTCGGAGGTGAGCCCGACGAACTGGTCCTGCGCCAGCCGGGTCGTGGTCGCCGTCGACGCCGCCACGATCAGGTTCGGGTCGTCGCCGCGTTGGGTCACCACATAGGAATAGGCGATCCCGCCGCCGCCGCCAGCCATGTTGGTCACCTGGACCTGCCCCGGCACCAGCCCCAGGTCGGACAGGGTCTTGCCCACCTGCCGGCATGTGAAGTCCCAGCCGCCGCCGGGATTGGCCGGCGCGATGCATTCCACGTTCGACGGTTCGAACGCATGGGCGCCGAAGCCGGTACCGGCGACGAGGACCAATGCGGTGACGACAGATTTCGATAAGCTCACGATTGCCTCCCTTGGATGGGCGGCCGGTTGGGGTCCGTCGCCCGTGGTCATTGCCCGCCAGCCGCGACAGCAGTCAAGGCTACGAGATTACTCGGTTTACTCGCCAAAGCGCCGTTGGTAAAGCATGCCGATCGCGCATGAGGACGCATCGGCTATGGGCATGCCCAGTCGTGACGCCGACGGCGTTCAGTCGGTGGGCGTGCGGTTCGGCATGTCGCCGACAGGGGCCTCGGGCGCGCCGTCCCCGCTGTTCTCGGAACCGATGACTTCCGGCTGGAGAGCGGATTCATAGTAGCGCTGGGCGCCGGGGTGAAGCGGCACCGCCATGCCGTCGAGGGCGGTGGCCAGCATGATCCGCTGGCCGAGTTGGTGGCCGTTGTTGAGCACCTGTCGGTTCGAGGGATGCCACAGCGCCCGGGTCAGCGCGTAGACGGTGGCGTCGTCCAGGTCGGCATGGACGAACAGCTGCGCGCCGACCGCCAGGGTTGGCGTGTCCCCGACGCCCGCATACTGGTCGCGGGGGATGCGGACCCGAGTGAAGAACGGGGCGACGGCCATCACGTCGCTTGCCGGCTCACCGTCGATCGACAGCAGCCGAAAGCCCGGGTCGTGGGCCAGCGGCTGCAGCGACGGCGCCGGGGCACCCGTGATGGCGAACAGCGCGTCTGCCTCGCCTGCGCGCAGGAGGCCGGTACCGCGGGCAAGGTTTTCGTAGATCGGCTCGATGTCGTCGAAGGACAGCCCGAACGCCCGCAAGATGATGTTGGCGCCGATCAGGCTGCCGGAACCCTTTGCGCCGACGATGACGCGCTTGCCGCGAAGATCGGCGACCACGTCGACCGGGCTGTCGTCGCGGACGGCGATGTGGACTGCCTCGCTGTACAGGTTGGCGACGCCGCGGATGTGCTCGTGCGGGTCCTCCGCGTAGAGTTCCTCTCCGCGGAACGCCCAGTAAGCAACGTCCGCCTGGCCGAGCGCGGCCTCGATCGCGCGGTCCTCCAGCAGCTGCATGTTCTGGACCGATCCGTCCGTAGTCTGGCTGATCGCGATCAGCCCCGGCACGCCGCACAGCCCGGAATCGCTGCAATCGGTGTTGTAGCCTGGATCGCTGAACACATTGGCCAGGATGCCGCCGATCCGGAAGTAGACCCCTCCGACGTCACCGGTGCCGATTCGCAGATAGTGCATGTTGTCGGCCAGCGCCGGGCCATCGGACGGCCGCAGCGCCCGGAATGCGCCGACCCCCAGGGCTCCGCAGGCGGCGGCAAGCAGGGTGTTGAATGCGCGACGGGTGACCCTGTGGTTGGTATCGGCGCGGGCGGTGCCCATGAATCTGTTTCCAGCTGGCCTGCGGCGCGGCGCGGGCACGGTGCGTTCTGCCTCCTGTACCTACGTCACTTGTCATAAGATTGCGTAAGCAAAATGGCGATTAAAGGGCGACACGGCTCACTCATGCGAGGATGTGGCTTCCGCGCACCTGATCTCCGCTACGCAGAGAGTCGACTGTCGTGGCGCAAATGCGGCGCGTCGGTGGGCGCGCAGGCCGGTCAACCGATGAACAGGAACACCGTGCCGGCGCCGCGCCGGATGGTGAGTGCGATCGAATGGCTGACGCTCTCCAGCACCTCCGCCAGCGCGGCGAGGGAATCGACGCTGCGCTGATTGATGCCGACCAGGACGTCGCCGTCCTGGATGCCCATCCGGGCTGCGACGCTGCCGGGCTCCACCTCGCCGACCAGGACGCCCGTCAGGCGGCCGTAGAGCGCCATGCCGGGAAGGATGTCGTGGAAGACGGCCCCGTCCAGTTTCTCGAACCGCCGTCCCTCGTCGACCGGGCCCTCGGACAGCCCGACCAGCTCTGCCTGGACCGTGCCCTGCACTCCGTTGCGGATGTAGGCGATATCGATCGCAGCGTCCACGGGCGCCAGGCCGACGCGGTGGTGCAGTTCCATACTGTCGCGGATCGGGCGGCCGTTGATGGCGACGATCACGTCGCCGGTCATCAGCCCGGCGGTGTCGGCGACCGACCCCTGCTCGACGCGGGTGACCACGACGCCCGCGGCCTGTGGCATGCCCAGCAGTTCGGCCAGGTCGGGGGTCACGTCCTGGTAAGCGATGCCGAGCCGTCCGCGGCGGACCTCGCCATACGCGACGATCTGCTCCATCACCGACCCGGCGATCCGGCTGGGCACCGCGAAGCCGATCCCGACGTTGCCGCCGCTTGGCCCGACGATGGCGGTGTTGATGCCGACCACCTGCCCATGCAGATCGATCAGCGCGCCGCCGGAGTTGCCCGGATTGATCGAGGCGTCGGTCTGGATGAAGTCCTCATAGCCCCGGTTGCTGATCCCGGTGCGGCCGAGTGCGCTGACGATGCCCGAGGTGACCGTCTGGCCCAGGCCGAACGGATTGCCGATGGCGAGCACGAAGTCCCCCACCTGCAGCGCGTCGGAATCGCCCAGCCGCGCGGCGGTCAGGTTCTCGGCCGGGATCCGCAGCACGGCGATGTCTGTGGGCGGGTCGCTGCCGATCAGCTCCGCGTGGAACTCGCGCCCGTCCTTCAGCGTCACCGTGATGTCGATGCCGTTGGCCACGACATGATGATTGGTGAGCACGACGCCGTTCGCCGCGTCGACGATCACGCCCGAGCCGACGCTGACCCGGCTCCGCTCCTGGCTGGGTCCCATCCTCGGAAAGGCCGGGATGTCGAAATACCGTCGGAAGAATGGATCCCGGAACAGCGGGTTCTGTTCGAGCGGGGCGCGAGACACCGCCGAGATGTTGACGACCGCCTGCGTGACCTCGGCCAGCAACGGCGCCAGCGTGGGAACGCCGTCGCGTTCGGCCATGAACGGCAGGTGGGCCTGCGCACCGCCGGCCGTCGCCAGGACCAGCCAGCAGGCGACAAGAAGAGCGCGGCTGATGGACATGGTTTCGCTCCCCCGAGACGATGGTGTCGACGGCGCCGCCCACCAGGCGGCGCACCCCCTCCGATAATCGTGGCAGAGCCACTGCCGGCCGATCTGTTCACCGGCCGCTGTCTCTCCGGGTGGTCCCGGATGAGTCGGACAGGTTCTAGGTCGGCCCGGTCAGGAGCGTCGAGACCTGTCTCTGTTCACCACCACGAAGGATGGTCAATTCCACTTGATCACCGATGCGCAACAACCCGATGCGGCTTCGCAGCGCCGCCGCGCTGTCCACCGATCGCCCATTCACCGCGGTGACGACGTCACCAACGGCGAGCAGGGCCTGAGCTGCTGACGACCCGGGCCGGACATCGGTGATCACTGCCCCACGATAGACCGTGAGGTCCAGTTCCGCCACCGCCTCTTGGTCGATGTCGATGACGACGATCCCGAGCTGTCCGCGCTCGACCCGCCCACCGTGGCTTACCAGGCGGTCGACCACATTGGCGGCGATGTTGCTGGGAATGGCGAAGCCGATCCCGATGTTGGCACCAGTCCGCGACAAGATGGCCGAGTTGATGCCGATCAGGTCGCCCCGCGAATTGACCAGCGCGCCGCCGGAGTTGCCGGGGTTGATCGGCGCATCGGTCTGAATGAAATCTTCGTAACCGTCTTCGATCAGCCCGGCGCGGCCAAGGCCGCTGACAATGCCGGTGGTGACCGATTGCCCTAGGCCGAACGGATTGCCGATGGCGAAGGCGTAATCGCCGACTCGGGCCTGATCGGAATCCGAGAAGGTGAGGGCGGTGAGGCCGCCGGGCGGTATCCTCAACACGGCGATGTCGGTCGGCGGGTCGCTTCCGACCAGCTCGGCCTCGCGGATCTGTCCGGTTTTCAAGGTGACCCAGATCCGGTCCGCACCGCCGACCACGTGATGGTTGGTGACGACGTAGCCGCGGCCGGCGTCGACCACAACCCCGGAGCCGACGCTGATCTCATGGCGCTCCGGCAACTGGTCCGGAATCCCGAAGAACCGCCTGACGTGGGGATCCTGCAGCACCGGCGGCAGCTCGGTTTCGGTTACCACTTCGACCGACACGTTCACGACTGCGGGCGTTATCCGCTCCAGCATCGGCGCCAGCGACAGCACAGCCTCGCTCGGACTGGCGCTGAGCTGTCCCGTCTCGGCTCCCGGCATCAGGCGCGGCGGGGCGGACTGGCAGGCTGCCAGCAGCGCGGTCAGCACGAGGGTGGTCGCGCGCGTCGTCCAAGACAACGGCGCCCACGACCGGCTGGGCGGTCTATCGGCTGCTTTGTCCCTCATCGCCTTCCGTCACCCCCTGATGCCGCGCCGTCTTCGGCTGGCGAGACTTGCTCCATCAACCTATGCACCACAGCCCCCGGTTCAAGCAATCACCTGTCTCCGGTCGCCGGGGCAATCACCCATGATTCGCCCGCTCGGGCATGCTAGGATAGACCATGCAGAGCGACATTCAGCATGCGGTCCTGGTGCCGCTGGTTGCTGGCTGGCGCGGTGCGGCGGACCGGGCCAGGGGCTCCATGACGTCATCGTCGCGCCGCAATTTTCTCCAAGAGTTGAGGCTGAGGAACTGACAGGAATGATGATGGCACTACGCAAAGCGATCGGGCTCGCCGCCAGGGCGTTCAGTTGCGCGATGGTAGCCGTCGCACTGATGGCCGGTCCCGCGGCGGCGGACAACCGGTTGGCGTGGGAAGCCTATGATCACGGCGACTTCGCCCTGGCGCTGCAGTTGTTCGCGCCTTCGGCCGAGGCTGGCGATGCCGACGCCCAATACGGCATGGCGCTGTTGCTTTCGGACGGGCTGGGTGTGGTCCAGGACCGGGCGGCGGCGGTGGAATGGCTGGAACGATCGGCTGTACAGGGCCATGACCAGGCCATGGTCAACCTGGGCTTCCACATCGACCTCGGGCTGGGCCACCCGCGCGATGTCGACCTGGCGGAGCACTGGTACGCCCAGGCAGCCGAGCTCGGCAACCTGATGGCACGCAACAACCTCGCCTACATGTGGGCCCTGGACCGGCGCAACCTGGACCAGGCGCTCGAGATCATGAAGGACGTGGTCGGAATCGTGCCGGAGGAGTCCAGCTATCTCGATACGCTCGGGTGGGTCTACTATCAGATGGGGCGGTTTGCTGAGGCCGTCGGTCCAATCTGCGATGCCGTCACGCTCGAGCCTGGCCACCCGGAACTCAGGGTCCATCTCGGCGATGTGTACTGGCAACTCGGCCGCAGCGTGGATGCCCAATACCAGTGGCAGCGCGGCATGCTGCTGCTGCAGACGCCTGAGGCGCTCAGCGACACCGGCGCAGCGTTTGCCGAGGGCCTGGGCGGTGAGATCGCCGCACAGCTCGCGCAGCGCCTGGCGCAAGGGCTGCCCTATATCGAGAGCAGCCCGGGTGCCGCGGGCCGGGAGGAATCGCTGTCGCCGTCCCTCCCGGACGAGTGCAGCGTACCCGTGGTGTAGCGGCATGCCGCTTGCGCCGTCGGGCGCCAATTTGCTGCTGATTCATCCGGGAGGCGACATGGCGGCGGCGATTGTCGAAGCCTTGCGGTCGCTTCCCGGGCTCCAGGTGGTGGAGGCGCCTACGTTGGCGCACGGGGTCGCCGCGGCCGACGGGGCGCCCGTCGCGATCGCGGTGCTGGCGATCGATCTTCGGGTGCCGCCCGGCCTGGCCGCCTTGGAGGCGCTGCGGAGCGCGCATCCCGAAGCGGCGCTGGTCGTGATGTCCGACGATGGCGATCCGGCACTGGGCGAGGCCGCATTGCATCAGGGCGCCGACGCCTTTGTCGGCACGGCAGGACTCTCGGCCGCCGAGGTGGCGCTCGGCGTCAGGGAGGCCGTGCTTCAGGCCAGGATCCGGGCGCTGGACCGGGATATGGGTGCGCTGGTCGGCGGGATGACCCGGGCCCGTCCCCGGGCCGTTGAGCCGGCGCCCGGGTCGCCAGCCGCGGTCGGGCACGATCTGAACAACCTGCTGCAGATCATCATCAATGGCGCCGAGGAACTGAGCGAGTCCGGGCTTCCTGAACCGCAGGCGCAATCCGTGTCGGCCATCTTGGACGCCGCACAACGCGGTGCCGTGCTGGTGCGGCAGCTGTTTGCATAAGGCGCGGGCGCCGGCTGCAAAGTCGGATCCGCAGGCCAGTCAAAGTCCTCAGGCGATCGCCTACCATGAGATGCCGCATCTTTGCGTCCCGGAAATTCACAGATGTTGCGCGGGACACGTGGTTTGACATGGGTCGAGCCCGAGCCATAGTCTCAATTATGCCGTGAATTAGGTGGATTTTGCCTTTCGTTTACGTTGCTTTGACAATCTCTCCGTAATGCTGAGACCCTGGGGCCAGTTCCTCGGAGACGTGCCTGATGGAGATGCAGACGATGACGCGCATGCCGCGCTCCGTGCTCGTGCTCGACGACGATTCCGCGGCACTCACTGCCATCTGCGCCACCGTTCGCAGGATCGGGCCTGAATGCACCGGCTTCCAGTCGTCCCAGGCGCTTCGGGACGCGCTCTGCGGGACCCCTGCCGACCTCATCCTGCTCGACGTGCGGCTCGGCGCCGGCGACGTCGACAGCATTGAGTTCCTGCGCGGGCTGGCGGCAGCCAAGTGCCCCTCTGCTATCCTGCTGATCAGCGGTGTGGATGCGCGGTTGCGGCGGTCGGTCGAAGCGATCGGCCGCGAATACGGCCTCAACATCGTCGGTGGGCTCGCCAAGCCGTTCGACGGCGACCGGCTGCGTCAGATGTTCGCCGAGATCTCCGGCACCACGGCGCCCGTCAATGGCGGCGAGGCGGCGCTGAGCGAGTTGCACCGCGCCCTGCGCAACCAGGAGTTCGTCCTTCATTACCAGCGTCAGGTCGACGTGCAGAGTGGCGAGATCGTCGGGGTGGAGGCGCTGGTCCGCTGGATGCATCCACAGCGCGGCCTGCTGCCGCCCTCGGAATTCCTGGCGCTCGCCGAATCCTCCGGGCTGATCAATCCACTCACCGACTGGGTGCTCGACGAGGCTCTGCGCCAGTTGCGCGCCTGGTGGAACCAGGGGATGCCGAAGGGCTCGATGTCGGTCAATGTGCCGGCCAAGCGGCTGACCGACATCAGCTTCTCCGGCGTCGTTCTGGCGGCCCTTGCCCGCCACGACATTCCCGGTTCCGCCCTGAAGCTGGAAGTGACCGAGACCGGGGTGATGACCGACGTGATCACCGCCCTCGACGTGCTCACCCAGCTCAGGCTCAAGGACGTGACGCTGTCGATCGACGATTTCGGCACCGGCCATTCCTCGCTGATCAAGCTGCGCCAGATTCCGTTCAGCGAGATCAAGATCGACCGCAGTTTCATCGTGGACCTGGACGGCGACGAAGAGTGTGCGCTGCTGACCCGCACCATAATCGACCTCGCCCACAGTCTGAACATCCGCGTCGTCGCCGAAGGCGTGGAGACTGAGGCGGCCCTGCGGATTCTGCACCGGCTCGGCTGCGACTACGCCCAGGGCTACTTCATCGCCTACCCGGTCGCCGCCGCCGAATTCTCCCGGCTCCGGGTGGCGTAGCCCCCTCAGAACGACGCCTCGACGCGGGTCTCCACCTTCGCCGTCCGCGCGACCACCTGGCCCCGGCGGATGACCGCCAATCGGGCGGGGTTGGTGCGGATGGCATGGAAGCGGTCCGGAGCCTGCAGCAGCACCAGGTCGGCGGCCTTGCCCGGGACGAGACCGTAGTCCTCCAGGTGCATGATCCTGGCTGCATTTGCCGTCACTGCATCGAAGCAGGCGTCGATCTCGGCCGTGCCGGTCATCTGCCCCACGTGCAGGCCCATGTGGGCGACGGTCAGCATGTCGGCATTGCCGAGGGGGTACCATGGGTCCATGCAGCAGTCCTGACCGAAGCCGACCGTCACTCCGGCCGCCATCAGCTCCGGCACCCGGGTCATGCCGCGCCGCTTGGGATAGGTGTCGTGCCGGCCCTGAATGGTGATGTTGATCAGCGGGTTGGCGATCGCCGACACCTGCGACTCGGCGATCAGCGGAATCAGCTTCGAGACGTAGTAGTTGTCCATCGAGTGCATCGAGGTCAGGTGCGATCCGTTGGTCCGCCCCTGCAGCCCCAGCCGCTGCGTCTCATATGCCAGTGTCTCGATGTGGCGCGAGTTGGGATCGTCGGTTTCGTCGCAATGCATGTCGACCAGCAGCCCGCGCTCGGCCGCGATCTCGCACAGGCGGGCGACCGAGCGCCGGCCGTCGTCCATGGTGCGCTCGAAATGCGGGATGCCGCCGACGACGTCGACGCCCATGTCGAGCGCGCGCAGCAGGTTCTTTTCCGCGTTGGCCGAGCGGTAGAGGCCGTCCTGCGGGAAGGCGACCAGCTGCAGGTCGATATACGGTTTCACCTTGCGCCGGACCTCGAGCAGCGCCTCGACCGCCAGCAGCCGGTCGTCGCAGACGTCGACATGGGTGCGGATCGCCAGCAGGCCGCGGCCGATTGCGAGCCGGCAGTAGTCCAGTGCCCGCTCCGCCACCGCCTCCACCGTCAGCAGCGGCTTCAGTTCGCCCCACAGCGCGATGCCTTCCAGCAGCGTGCCGGAGCGGTTCATCCGCGGCATGCCGAGCGTCAGGGTCGCATCCATGTGAAAATGCGGGTCGACGAAGGGCGGGCTGGCCAGGCAGCCGGTGGCGTCGAGCTCCTCGGACGCTGTCGCCTCGAGGCGGGGTGCGATGGCTGCGATGCGGCCCGCCTCGATGCCGATGTCGAGGCCCTCCCGGCCGTCGCTGAGATTGGCGTTGCGAACTATCAGGTCCATGCGCGTACGTCCCGGCTGCGGTTGATCATTTCCTTTCCGGCGAACTTAGCCTAGGCAAGCCAAGCCGCAGAGTGCGGCCGATTGTGCGCGAGGGAGTGGGGGATGGCCATGCGAAGTCTGTTGGTCCTGCTGGCCCTGACGGGCCAAGCCTGCGCGCCGTTGTCCGCCGTCTCGGCGCAGTCCGGCCGCATGGACGACCTGCTGACCCTGGATTGTCGCAGGGACGCCGATACCGGGGTCTCCGCCTGTACCGCCACCAACGGCCTGGACGGTGCGGCGGCAATCACTGCCGTAGTGGTCCGCGCCCCGGCAGCGGGCTACTACGCCAACGTAGTGCCGATCGACCGCGTGGCCGAGCCTCAGCGGTTGTTCGAGGAGACCTGTGCCCAGTCGCCCGCCAGCATCGTCGGCGGCTACTTCGGCGAGCGCGCGGATCGGACTCCCTATGCGCTCGGGCTGATCGTCTCCGACGGCGAGCAGGCCTCGCCCTGGGCGCCGTGGACCGTGGGCGGGGCCATTGTCGTCGGCCCGTCGAACGACACCGCCATCCGATACTGGCACGAAATGGACGGCCTTGCGCCGGTCGAAGCGCTGCAATCCAAGCCGATCCTGGTGGACGGCAACGCCAATGACGGCATCGGCGCCGGTTGGGAGCGCGCCAACCGCGTGGCCTTCGGCCTCACCGACGGCGGCGACCTGGTTCTGGCCGGCATCTTCACCGCGACCGGCGGCGGCCGCTTCCTCGCCCCCACCCTGAAAGAGTTCGCCGACTACATCGTCGCCATCCGCTTCGAGGATGGCGCCGTGGTGGAGCGGGCCATCAACCTCGACGGCGGGCCGAGCGCCAACCTGTTCGACCGCGCGGGAGCGGGCCTCTACGGCAGCACTGCCGATCGCTACGTGCCGGCGATCCTGTGCCTGGGCGAGCGATAGGAGGTCACCGCTCCCCCTTGCGATAGGGCGTCAGCAGGGCCTGCGGGTAGCCGGCGCGGCGCGACATCACGATCAGCGCGACGATGCTCAGCACGTAGGGCATCATCAGGAACAGCTGGTAGGGCACGTCCGGCACGATCTGCTGCAGGCGGACCTGAAAGGCGTCGAAAGCGCCGAACAGCAGCGCGCCGAGCAGCGCCTTGCCGGGCCGCCAGGAGGCGAACACCACCAGCGCGATGCAGATCCAGCCGCGCCCTGCTACCATCTCGAAGAAGAAGGCGTTGAACGCCGACATGGTAAGGAAGGCGCCGCCGACCGCCATCAGCGCGCTGCCTGCCATTACGGCGCCGAGCCGCACCCAGATCACGTTGATGCCCTGGGATTCGGCGGCTGCCGGGTTCTCGCCGACGGCGCGCACCGCCAGGCCGAGCGGCGTCCGGTAGAGGATGTAGGCGACGATCACGACCGCGGCGAAGGCGAAGTAGGTCAGTGGCGTCTGGTCGAACACCTTGAGCCAGCGCCAGGCCGGCTCCATCGCCGCCGGGTCGAGGTCGAGGATCGGCTGGAACGCCTCGATGCGCGGCGGCGTGCTGACATCGGGCAGGATCATCCGGTAGGTGAAGTAGGTCAGGCTGGTCGCGATCAGGGTCACCCCGATGCCGGAGACGTGCTGCGACAGGGCCAGCGGCACGGTCAGCCATCCGTGCAGCAGGCCGAACACGACGCCGATCAGGGCTGCGCAGGCGACGCCGGTCCACAGGCCGGCGCCGAGATAGACGGCGAGCCATCCGACCATCGCGCCGGCGGTGAAGATGCCCTCGATGCCGAGGTTGAGCACGCCGGCCCGCTCGCAGATCAGCTCGCCGAGCGTGCCGAGGATCAGCGGGGTCGCGATCCGGATCGCCGCCGCCCAGAAACTGACCGAGACAAGGATGTCGAGCGCCGCTTCCATCACCTGGGCTCGCGGGCGGGAGTGGAGATGGATTCCCTTCCTCCGTCATTGCGAGGAGCGAAGCGACGCGGCAATCCAGGGCAGTCGCACCGACGCCTGTGCGGTGGCCCTGGATTGCCGCGCCGCCTCCGGCGGCTCGCAATGACGGCTGGGTAAGGCATCTTCAAAGGCATCACCCGGCCCGCCCGAAGCGCAGCCGAAAGCGGGTGAACAGGCCGGCGATCAGCATGGTGAGCAGGGCGGTGGCGACGATGAAATTCGCCAGGTAGCTGGAAACACCAAGCTCACGGCTCATCGAATCGGCGCCGACGAAAACCGCCGACAGGAACAGCGCGGAGGCGACGACGCCGAGCGGGTTGAGCTGGGCAAGCATGGCGACGACGATGCCGGTGTAGCCGAAGCCGGGCGAGAGGTCGCTGGTCACGTAGCCCTTGGCGCCGGCCACCTCGACCGCTCCGGCCAGCCCGGCCAGCGCGCCCGAGAGCGCGCCGACGGTGAGCATGACCCGCCAGACGGGGATGCCGGCGAAGGCTGCCGCCCGCGGGTTGAGGCCGACGGCGCGGACCCGGTAGCCCCAGACCGAACGGGCGATCAGCAGCCAGATCAGCAGCGCGAAGCCGATGCCGATCACCAGCCCGACGTGCAGCCGGGTGCGCGGCACCAGCTTCGGCAGCTCGGCCGCCTCGGCCACCGCGATCGTCTGCGGCCAGCCCATGCCCATCGGGTCCTGCATCGGGCCTTCCAGCATCCAGCTGACGAACAGCAGGACGACGAAGTTCAGCAGCAGGGTGGTCACCACCTCGTCGACGCCGAAATTGAGCTTCAGCACCGTCGGGCCCAGCATCATCACGGCGCCGGCGACGGCGCCCGCGGCGAGCGAGGCCGGGATCATGAACCAGGCCTGCGCGCCCAGCGACGACGGGTCCGCCTCTCCGAACGGATCGGCAGGGCCGAGCGCCATCGATACCGCGATCGCCGCCAGCGCGCCCATGTAGAGCTGGCCCTCCGCGCCGATGTTCCAAAGCTTCGCCCGGAAGGCGACGGCGGCCGCCAGTCCGGTGAAGATCAGCGGCGTCGAGCGGGTCAGAGTCTCGGTCAGCGCCAGCCCGGTGCCGAGCGCGCCTTGGAACATCAGCGCGAAGGCGCGTCCGATGTCGGCGCCGGCCCAGGCGAGCGGGATTGCGGCGATCGCAAGCGCGGCGATGCCGGCGGCGACCGGCGCCAGCAGGCCCAGCAGCACCGGCGTCTGCGTCCTCGGCTCAAGCCGCATCGCCGCGGTCCCGTCGGTCGGGCTGCTTGCCCGCCATCATCAGGCCGAGCGTCGCCCGGGTCAGGGTTTCCGTCGGTGCCGGCGCAGACAGCCGGCCCTGGTAGATCACCGCAATCCGGTCGGAGAGCTGCATCAACTCATCCAGGTCCTCGGAGATCAGCAGGATGCCGGCGCCGCGCGCCCGCGCGTCGAGCAGCCGGCCGTGGACATAGGCCACCGCGCCGACATCGAGCCCGCGCGTCGGCTGGTTGGCGAGCAGCATGGTCGGCGACGGCGCCATTACCCGGCCGAGGATCAGCTTCTGCATGTTGCCGCCCGACAGCAGGCCCACCCGCGCGTTCGGGCCGGGGCAGCGGATGTCGTAGGCCTCGATCAGGCTGCGGGCGTGCCGCGTCGCTTCGCCCCGGCGCAGCAGGCCCAGGCGGCGGAACGCCGGCGTCGCATGCTGCTCGATGATCGCGTTCTCCCACAGGCTCATCTCCGCCACCGCGCCGTCGCGGTGCCGGTCTTCCGGGATGCGGCCGACGCCGGCGCGGATCATCGCCGACGGCCGACCCAGGGGCGCCGCGGCGTCGTCCAGGCGCACCGTGCCGGACACGGGGCGCGCAAGGCCGCCGACCAGTTCCGACAGCGCGAGCTGGCCGTTGCCCGAGACGCCCGCTATGCCGACGATCTCGCCGCCGTGGACGGTCAGCGACAGGTCGTCCAGGCCGGTCCGGCCATCGGCCGAGCGCAGGCTGACATGGTCGAGTTCCAGCACCGGCGCCCCGGCGGCCTGCGGCGTGCGCTTCGGCTCGGTGACCGCCTCCCCGACCATCAGTCCCGCCAGCCGGGCGGCGTCCGCCTCGCGCGTCGGCGTCTCCGCGACAACCCTGCCGCGGCGCATCACCATCACCCGGTCGCTGATCGCCTGCACCTCGCCCAGCTTGTGCGAGATGAAGATGACCGCCAGCCCCCGGGCGGTCAGCCGGCGCAGGATGGCGAACAACTGGTCGGCCTCCTGCGGGGTCAGCACGGCCGTCGGCTCGTCGAGGATCAGGATGCGAGCCTCACGGTACAGCGCCTTCAGGATCTCGACCCGCTGCCGCTCGCCGACCGACAGGCGGGCGACCATCCGGTCGAGGTCGACATGGAGCCCGGATCCGTCCATCAGGTCCTTCAGTTTCCTGCGCGCCGCCCCGATCGCCCGGCGGGTGCGCCACAGCGACTCCGAGCCGAGGGTGATGTTGTCGAAGGCGCTCAGGTTGTCGGCGAGGGTGAAATGCTGGTGGACCATGCCGATTCCGGCCTGCAGCGCGGCGTTCGGCGAGCCGGCCTTGAGCAGGGCCAGCGCCCCGTCTGGACCGGCACACTCGACCGTCCCCGAATCGGCCACATAATGGCCGAACAGGATGCTCATCAGGGTAGTCTTGCCGGCGCCGTTCTCCCCCAGCAGCGCCAGCACCTCCCCGGCGTGGAGAACCAGGTCGACGTCCTCGTTGGCGACGACCGATCCGAACCGCTTGCTGACGCCCGCGAGACGAAGGACGACGGGCGCGGCCATGCCGACCCCTTCAGCGCGACGTGCCCGGGCCTGGCCCGGGCATCTTCGGCCACCTGCGCGCAGCTCCGCAGGGTGGCCGGGACGAGCCCGGCCATCCTGCGAGGACGGAAGGATACGGGCGGAGCCCGGCCATCATGCGCCCGGGGGCCGACCTTACCCGCGGTCGGCGCAGGTGCCGGACTTGGGCGCGGAGTCGTTGACGTTGACCCGGAACAGGCCGTCCAGGATGTCCTGCTCCACGGCTTGCATCTGGGTCGCGACCTCCGCATCGACCAGGCTCTCGTCAAAGACGATGGAGCCGCCGCCATAGGCCATGTAGCTGTACTGGCCATAGTCGGAAGGCTCGAAGGTGCCGCCGGCAACGGCGGCAATCGCTCGGTCGGCTGTCGGCTCGAAGTGCCACAGCGCGCTGGCGACCACGGTCCCCGGATACTCGCCCTGGGTGTCGATCACGTTGCCGATCGACAGCACGCCCCGCTCCTGGGCCGCGTCGGAGACGCCGTAACGCTCGGCATAGAGCAGGTCTGCGCCGCTGTCGACCATGGCAAAGGCGGCTTCCTTGGCCTTGGGCGGGTCGTACCAGCTGCCGATGAAGGTCACCAGATACTCGATTTCCGGGTTGGTCGCGCAGGCCCCGTCGAGAAAGGCGTGCATCAGGCGGTTCACCTCCGGGATCGGATAGCCGCCGACCATGCCGATCTTGTTGCTCTCGGTCAGCGAGCCGGCGATCAGGCCGCTCAGGTAGGACGGCTCGTGGATCCAGTTGTCGAAGACGGCGAAGTTCTCGCCGCTCGGGCCGAAGCTGGAGCCGAACAGGAAGGCGGTCTCCGGATAGTCGCCGGCCACCGAGCGTGCCGCGCGCTCCCAGGAGAAGGCCTCGCCGACGATCAGGTCGACCCCGGCCTCGGCATATTCGCGGGTGACCCGCTCGTTGTCGGTCTGGGCGACGTTCTCGGCCCACTGGTAGCTGATCTCGCCCCTTGCCTCGGCCTCCTGGAAGGCCTTGTGCAGTCGGCTGACCCATTGCTGCTCGACCGGCACCGTGTAGATCGCCGCCACGCTGATCGGCTCCTGGGCTCCGGCCGTCGTTGCCGCCAGCAGCGCCGCCGTGCCCATTGCGAGACTCAAACCCGTCTTCATCCCCATGCTCCGTCTGATTGGTTTCGTTTGCTTGGTTTCGGTATCAATGCCGCACGCTTTCCGCGGAGAAATCGATGCTACGTGTGGTGTTGCCCAGTGTCACCATGGACGCGCGCGGCTCGCTGCGGGCGATTTCCCGGCCGCGGCGCAGGACGTGCAGCCGGGTGGCCTTCAGCCGCACTGCTTCCATGGGCGACGATGCCTGCAATACCACCATGTCGGCGTTGCAGCCGGGCGCCAGCCCGTAGCCCTCCAGGCTCAGTGCCCGCGCGCCGCCGTAGGTGATGCCGTCGAACACCTGCGCCTTGCGCTGCTCGCTGAGCAGGCGGCCGAAGTGGATCGCCATGTGCGCCACGTCGAGCATGTCCTCCATGCCGAAGGCGTACCAGGGGTCCATCACACAGTCCTGGCCGAAGCCGATGTTGACGCCGGCGTCCCACAGCGCAGCGACCCGGGTCATCACCTTCAGGCAGGTCGCGCTGGTCATCGGGCTGACGATCACGTTCAGGCCGGCGTCGGCCATCTGTGGGATCAGCTTCATCGCGTAGTTGTCGTGGAACGTGGTCAGCGAGGTGCAGTGGCTGGCGCTGGCGCGCGCCCCCAGCTTCAGCCGGCGCGTCTGGTAGGTCACGTGCTCGACCTGGCGCGATTGCGGGTCCAGCGTCTGGTCGGTGTGCATGTCGACCAGCAGCCCGCGTTCCACCGCCAGCTCGCAGAGTTCGCGCACCGAGTCGTTGCCGAGCTGGGCGGTCAGCTCGAAATCGGGGATGCCGCCGACGACGTCCAGCCCCATGTCCAGCGCCGTGCGCATCAGGTCGACTGCGCCATCGTAGCGGTAGTAGCCGTCCTGCGGGAAGGCGACCAGCTGCAGGTCGAGGTAGGGCCGCATCTGCTCGCGGACCTCGATCAGCGCCTCGACCTGGGCGAGGCGGTGGTCGCAGATGTCGACATGGGCCCGTATCGCGAGCGTGCCCTGGGCGATCGCCCAGTGGCAGTAGTCGAGGGCGCTGCGCCTGTAATCTTCGGGCGTCAGGGTGGCCTTGAGATCCGCCCAGAGCGCGATCCCCTCATAGAGCTCGCCGCTCTCGTTGATCCGCGGGTTGCCATGGGTCAGCACGGCGTCGAGGTGAAGGTGGCAGTCGACGAAAGGCGGCACGACAAGCCGGCCGGCGGCATCGATCTCCTGGACCGCCTGCGCCTCCAGGCTCGGCTCCATGGCGACGATGACGCCGTCCTTGCAGCCGATGTCGACACCGGTCCGCCCGTCCTGCAGCGAACCGCCCCTGACGATCATGTCCAGCATCTGAGGTCCCCCCGAGCCATCATTGTGTCAGCAAAAGCCGTGCCGGACAAATGCCATCGCCGTCAAGGAGCCGCACCTGCGCGATGCTGCCGGTGAACTGTGACTGGGCATTCGGCGAGCCTTGGTGCAGTGTCGCGGTCCATGTTTCGCTCGACCGTCACCCGACTGCTGATCGTGGCGACCACATTCCTAGGGGTCACCACGCTGGCGTTCGCGCTGATCCATTTGATCCCCGGCGACCCGATCACCTTGGTCGCCGGCGAGCGCGGACTGAGCCCGGAGCGGCACGCGGCCCTGATGGCACAGTTCGGCTTCGACCAGCCGCTGGTGGTCCAGTATCTGCGCTATATCGGCGACGTCCTGCAGGGCGACCTGGGGAACTCGATCCGGAGCAAGCGGCCGGTCCTCGACGAATTCCTCGTTCTGTTCCCGGCGACCGTCGAGCTGTCGTTCTTCGCCATGCTGCTGGCGCTGATCATCGGCCTGCCGGTCGGGGTGCTTGCCGCAGTCAAGCGCGGTACCGCCTTCGACCACACCGTGATGGGGGTCTCGCTGACCGGCTATTCGATGCCGATCTTCTGGTGGGCGCTGCTGCTGATGTGGCTGTTCTCGGTCACCTGGGAGGTGACGCCGGTGTCCGGCCGGCTCAATCCCCACTACTGGATCGTGCCGGTGACCGGGTTCCACCTGATCGATTCGCTGCTCGCCGGCGATTGGGATGCCTTCTGGTCCGCCGTCTACCACCTGATCCTGCCTTCGATCGTGCTCGGCACGATCCCGCTGGCGGTGGTGGCGCGGATGACGCGCTCGGCGATGCTCGAGGTCCTGCACGAGGACTATGTGCGCACCGCGCGCGCCAAGGGCCTGGGGCCGGGCCGCGTCATCGGGCTGCACGCGCTCAGGAACGCCATGATCCCAGTGGTGACCGTGATCGGGCTGCAGGTCAGCGTGCTGCTCACCGGCGCCATCCTGACCGAGACCATCTTCGCCTGGCCGGGGATCGGCAAGTGGATGGTCGAGGCGATCGGCCGCCGCGACTATCCGGTGGTCCAGGGCGGCGTGCTGCTGATCGCGACCACCGTGATCCTGGTCAACCTGACGGTCGACCTGCTCTACGGGGTCATCAATCCGCGGGTCCGCCGCCGCTGACGGCGCGCGTGCAACTATCCACAGGAATTTCCACAAGGCCCGCGAATGCCGCTTGCGGGGGGATTCGGGCTTTCATAGGGTGCTTGCTGTGGTGGTCGCGCCGCGTCGCGGCACAACATATAGATTTGCCGTCGGACAGCCCAGTCCGGCCGGCCGGACGAAGGCAAGGAGGGTCCAATCCATGGGGACAATCGCCGAGTTCCGCACCGAAACCAAGCCCAACCCGATCGACATGGTAGAGGAGCTGGTGTCCGCCAATGAATGGCCCCACCACCGCCAGGGCGACGACGAGCTGGCGATCGAGGTCACCGGCCAGTGGTGCGACTATCGCATCTATTTCGGCTGGTGCGACGAGTTGAGCGTGATGCAGTTCAGCGCTGCCTTCGACATGAAGGTGCCGAAGAACCGGCGCTCGGCGGTGCACGAGCTGCTCTCGATCGTCAACGAAAGGCTGTGGATCGGCCATTTCGACGCCAGCGACGAAGACGGCATGGTGCTGTTCCGGCACGCGATCCTGCTGCGCGGCGCGCGCGGGCCCAGCGCCGAGCAGGTCGAGGACCTGATAGACATCTCGCTGGTCGAATGCGAGCGCTTCTACCCGGCTTTCCAGTTCGTCCTCTGGGGCGGCAAGGACCCGCAGGCCGCGATCGAGGCTTCGATGCTGGAAACCGTCGGCGAGGCCTAGCCCGGCCATGCCCGAGTCGTCCCTGAGCCAGGCGCGGGTGCTGCTGGTCGGATGCGGCCGCATGGGCGGGGCGCTGCTGCGGGGCTGGTTCGACCGCGGCTTGGCGCCGGCCAACGCTTGTGTCGTCGAGCCGGCAGTCTCCACCCTGAGATGGGCGGTCGCCGAAGGCGCGACCTGCGTCGCCGAGCGCGCGGCAGTGCCGGCCGGGTTCAGGCCGGACCTGATCGTGCTCGCCATCAAGCCGCAGGCGATGGGCGAGGTTGCGCCGGACTACGCCGACCTGGTCGGGGCCGGCGCGGCGGTGCTGTCGATTGCGGCGGGAATCCAGATTGCGTTCCTCCGCCGCTGCTACGGCAGCGATGCGGCAGTGCTCCGTGCCATGCCGAACACGCCGGCAGCGATCGGCCAGGGCATGTCGGTGCTGGTCGCCGGCGATGCGGTGCAGCCGCACCACCGCGCGCTCGCCGAAAGCCTGCTCGCAGCCGTGGGCGAGGTCGCCTGGATCGAGGACGAAGCGCTGATGGACGCGGTCACCGCGCTCTCCGGCAGCGGGCCGGCCTATGTCTTCCTGCTGATCGAGGCGATGGCGGCGGCGGGCGTCTCGGTGGGGCTGGAGCCCGCGCTGGCCCAGCAGCTGGCGCAGGCGACCGTGTCCGGCGCCGCCGCGCTGGCTGCCCAGGCGGGCGAGCCGGCATCGGTGCTGCGGGCGAACGTGACCAGCCCGGGCGGCACCACCGCCGCAGCGCTGGAGATCCTGATGCGCGACCGCGGCGGCCTCGGCGAGTTGATGCGCGACGCCATCGCCGCGGCTGCCCGCCGCTCGCGCGAGCTCGCCGGCTGAGACCCGCCTAGGAGACCTGGCGCAGCAGGGCCAGTACCTCCGGGGTCGGGAAGCCGTCGGGTGTCAGCCCCTGGGCAGCCTGGAACTGGCGCAGGGCGGAACGGGTCGCCGGGCCGACAACCCCGTCGACCGGGCCGGGGTCATAGCCCAAGGCGGTCAGCCGGTTCTGCAGCTCGAAATTCTCGTCGCGGCTCAATGGCAGCAGGTCGCGCGGCCAGTTGGCGAGGAACGGGCCGCCGCCGGCGATGCGGTCGCCGAGATGGCCGACGGCGAGCGCATAGGCAGTGGCGTTGTTGTAGGTCTTGATCACCTCGAAGTTCCGGTAGAGCAGGAAGGCCGGCCCGCGCGCGCCAGCGGGCACGATCAGCGCCGCCTGCAGGTTTTCCGCCGGCAGCGCGGTGCCGTCCGCCGATGTGACCCCGAGCCCGCTCCAGGCGCTGAGCGAGCGCTGGGTCTCGCCGTCGGCAAGCCCGTAGTCGAAGCCGGCCGGGAGCGTGACCTCGCGCCCCCAGCGCTCGCCCGGGACCCAGCCCTTGTCGCTGAGGTAGTTGGCGGTTGACGCCAGGGCGTCGGTCGAGCTGCCCCAGATGTCGCGGCGGCCGTCGCCGTCGAAATCATAGGCATATTGCAGGTAGGCGGTCGGCATGAACTGCGTGTGGCCCATGGCGCCGGCCCAGGAGCCGAGCATCGACTGGGCGCTGATGTCGCCCGATTCCAGGATCTCCAGCGCCGCCAGCAGGTGGCGGCGGAAGAAGGCCGAGCGCCGCCCGTCATGGGCGAGCGTCGCCAGCGAGCGGATCACGCTGAAGTCGCCGAAATTGGCGCCGTAGTTGCTCTCGATACCCCAGACCGCAACGACATATTGCGGCTGCACGCCGAACTGCTGGGCGATGCGGTCCAGCACGGCGGCGTGCTCGGCATAGAGCTGGCGCCCGCGCGTCACCCGGGTGTCACTGACCGCGCTGTCGAGATAGTCCCAGATCTGGCGGGTGAACTCGGGCTGGGAGGTGTCGAGCTCGATCACCCGCGGGTTGGGTTCGACCCCGGCGAAGGCAGTCTGTAGAGTCGACTCGCTGATGCCCATCGTGCGTGCCTCGGCTTTCAGGCCTTCCAGCCATTCGGCAAAGCTCTGGCTCACCGTCGCCGGCGCGGCAGTCGCGGCTGGCGCGGACTGGCCGGTGGTCGCGGGTGCCGCAGCTTCCTGCGACGAAGCGGCCGACTGGCAGCCGGTGGCGGCCGCCAGGATGGCGATGGCTGCCGCCGGCATTGCGGTACGTTTCATGCCTCTGATCCCTCGGTTGGCGAACGATGCAGGCGCCCGCTGTCCACAAGCATGTGCCGCTCCGGGCCTGCGCTCAGGGCGCCGCCGTCGGGTCGGTCACCACGATGTCGCCGGCGATGATCGCCGCCCGCGCCTCGCCCGCCGCAGCCTCCATGGCCGGGGTGATCAGGTCGCGGTTGTGCTCGTCGATCGCCCAGCCGACCGCATCCTCCTCGAGGCCGAGCGAAACGACGCCAGGCTGGAACGAGTCGGCCGCACCATCGAGCAGCACACGGTAGACGGCGACGTCCACCCGTTTCAACATCGAGGTCAGGACCGTGCCGGGATAGAGGTGGTTCTGGTTGGAGTCGACGCCGATCGCGAAGTTGCCGGTCTCGTCGGCGGCCTGGAAGACTCCGAGGTTGGAGTTGCCGGCGCCCGCGAACACCACGTCGGCGCCGCGCTCGAACTGGGAGATGGCGACCTCGTAGCCGCGGCCCGGGTCGTTGAAGGCTTCAGGCGTGGTGCCGACGAAATTGACCAGCACTTCGATCTCCGGCACCGCGTGCCGGGCGCCCTCCTCGAAGCCGACGATGAACTTGCGGATCAGCGGAATGTCGATGGCACCGACGAAGCCGAGCACTTTGGACTCGGACTGCATCGCCGCCACGATGCCGGTCAGGAACGAGCCCTCGCCCTCGCGGAACAGGATCGACTGCACGTTGTCGCCCTCGGCGACCGCGTCGATGATGACGAAGTCGGTATCCGGATAATCCGGCGCAATGGTGGTCAGCGGCTCGGCGTAGTAGAAGCCGACGACCACGATCATCGTTGCCCCGCGCTGGGTCATCGCCGCCACGCCCCGATCGAAGTCCGCCATCGACTGCGGCTCGAACTCGATATAGCCGGTGCCGGTGGCGGCCTCGAACGCCTCGAAGGCATTATAGGCGCCTTCGTTGAAGCTCTTGTCGAACTTCGCGCCCAGCGCGTAGATGATCCCGGGCATGAAGGCGTCCTGCCCGCGCGCGACGCCGGTGGCGGCAAGCACGGCCAGACAGAGGGCGAGAACCAGGCGACCCATGCATACCTCCCTAGGCGGCGTTCGTTCGGCTGCGGCGCATCATGCCGGCTCGGCCGCGCATTATCAACGCGGGCGCCGAGCCCGTCGATGACAACGCTCGAACCCGCGGCGATCATGAGCCTGGCCCGCGACGCTGCGGTTGCGGCAGCCGAACAGGGCGACGCCCCGATCGGGGCCGTGCTGGTCGATACGGCGAACGGCCGCATCGTCGCCACCGCCGGCAACCGGGTCGAGCGGGATGGCGACCCGACCGCGCATGCCGAGATGCTGGCGATCCGGACCGGCGCCGCCGTGCTCGGCGCCAAGCGACTGCCGTATTGCGACCTGTATGTCACGCTCGAGCCCTGTGCGATGTGCGCCCAGGCGATTGCCCACGCCCGCATCCGGCGGCTGTATTTCGGCGCCTATGACGCAAAGGGCGGCGGTGTCGACCACGGCGCCCGCATCTTCGGCCAGCCAACCTGCCATCACCGCCCGGAGGTGGTGGGCGGGCTGCTGGAACGCGAGTGCGGCGACCTGCTGCGGGCGTTCTTCGCGGCGCGGCGCTAGCCAGGCTGCACCAGCCTCAGCTCCGCTCCGTGGCTGTCGCGACCCGCGGCACCGTCGCGGCAACGATTGCCGCGCCGCCGATCGAAGTGATGGCGGCAACCGCGAGTGCGGCCTCGTAGCCGGCCGCGAAGGACGCGACGCCGCCGGCCAGCGCGACGCCCGCCAGCTGGGCGACGCGGCTTGCCGCGTTGTTGATGCCGGAGGCGAGGCCTTCGTCGGCTTCATCCACGCTCGACATCACCGCTGCCGTGAGCGGCGCCACCAGGACAGCGAAGGCCAGGCCCAGCAGGGCCATCGGCGCGATCACGCCCGCGAGCAGGGAGCCATCACGGCCGAGGGCCATCCACAGATAGGCCAGCGCAGCAGCGGACGATCCAACGATCAGCATGGCGCGTGGCCCGGCCCTGTCCGCCACGCCGCCGAACGCTCGCGACAGCAGGCCGACGCCGAGGGTGAACGGCAGGAATGCCAGCCCCGCATCGGTTGCCGACAGACCGCGGCGTTCGACCAGGTCGAACGGCAGCAGGAAGAACATGATCGCCAGGCCGGCGTAAATCATCAGCGTCGCGAGGTTCAGCCCGAGAAAGGGCCGGTTTGCGGCCAGGCGCGGCGGAGTCATCGGATGGTCGCTCCTGCGTTCCCAGACCGCGTACAGGCCGAGCCCGACCACGCCGAGAGCGGCGACGATACCGATGGTGGTCCCGCCGGGCGTCGAGCTGCCCTCGGCCGCCAACTCGCCGGGGCCGATCTGGCTGAGGGCCCAGGCGGACGCGCCGAGGGCCGCGGCCAGAATCGCGGCGCCGGTCACGTCGAACCTGCGCGGCTCGCGGCGATCCTCCGGCGCAAACCGCCACAGGATCGCAACCGTGACCAGGGCAAGCGGCGGATTGATCCAGAACAGGGATGCCCAGCCGAACGTCTCCGTCAGCCAGCCCCCCAGTACGGGCCCGCCGGCGGTGGTCAGCGCGGAGGCCGCCGCCCATACCCCGATCGCCCGGCTCCTTTCATCGCGCGGGTAGGTGGCGCCGATGAGGGCCAGGCTCGCCGGGGTAAGGATCGCTGCGGCGGCGCCCTGGACCACTCTTGCCGCAATCAGCCAGCCGGAGGTCGGAGCCAGCGCACAGGCTGCCGATGCCAGCCCGAACAGGAGGCACCCGACCATGAGCATGCGGGCCTTGCCGTGGACGTCGGCAAGCGCGCCCCCGATGAGGGTGAGGGACGCCAGCGCGAGAACATAGCCGTTCAGCACCCATTGCACCGAGGCGAGGTCGGCGCCGAAGTCGGCGCGCAGTTGCGGCAGGGCCACGGTCAGTGCCGAACCGTCGATGAACGCCATCGAGGAGGCCAGCACGCAGGCTGCGAGCACCATGCGCCGCCGCCCGGGCGTCACGTCCCGGCTCGATTCCTGTGGGCACGGCTCGGCGGCGATAACGCTGCGGCTGCAGGGCTCGACGAAGGGCTGGGCCACTGGCGACCCTCCATCATTGGAAAAAAAGGGCTCGCCTTCGCATAGCACAATGGTGCGCGCCAAACAGCGGGCGACGGCGTTGACGAGAACCTGGTGACGGTTTATTTAGCAACTTCGTTAATTAACGAATGCATTAATCGATGGCAGTCGACCCACTCAGCGTGACCCTGTCGGCACTCGCCGATCCCACCCGCCGGGCGATCCTGGCGCGTCTGGCCGAGGGGGAGGCGACGGTCAGCGATCTGGCCGCCCCCTTCGCGATCACCCTGCCGGCCGTCTCGCGCCATCTGAAGGTGCTGGAAGCGGCCGGACTGATCTCGCGCGGTCGGGAGGCACAGTGGCGCCCGTGCCGGCTGGAAGCCGCGCCGCTCCAGGCGCTGGACGGATGGCTTGGGCGCTACCGGCGGTTCTGGGAGGGCAGCTTCGATCGGATGGACGATTATGTCGCCCGGATCACCAATGGAGACAGCGATGAGCGCAAGAGCTGATGCCAGGCAGCCGGCCGATGACGAACTGCTGATCGTCCGGACCTTCGATGCCCCGATTGCTCTGGTGTTCAGGGTCTGGGAGCAGCGCGAACACATGATCCGCTGGTGGGGCCCGAGGGATTTCACCTGCACCGCGCTCGATGTCGACTTCCGGCCCGGCGGCGCCTGGCGCGCCTGCATCGTCTCGGACGCCTATGGCGAGACCTGGATGAGCGGTGCATTCCGCGAGATCGTGCGCGACCGGCGCATCGTCTTCACCTTCGCCTGGGAGGGCGGCGACCAGCAGCCGGGAGTCGAGACCCTGGTGACCGTGACCTTCGAGGAACGCGACGGCAAGACCACCCAGACCTTCCACCAGGCGCCGTTCGTCAGCGTCGAGACCCGCGACAGCCATGTTTCAGGCTGGAACGAATGCTTCGACCGGGAGCAGTCCTATGCCGAACACCTGGCCCCGGCCGGGCAGGCATGAGGTCCTGGCGGGGATCGCCTCGCGGAGCAGTTGCCGCGCGAGGGAGCCCGATCATGGGAGTGCCGGCGATGGTGGCGTCGTTCGTCTTCACACTGCTGTTCCTGGCCATCCTCAGCGGACATTGGTGGCTGGCGCCGCTGATGTCCGGGTAGCGGCGACGTCGGCTCTCAGCGACCGGCGTGAAACGCGGCGACGGCGGCAGCCAGTTCGACCTCGGTGACGATGCCGTTTCCGTCGGTGTCGATCCGGTCGAACACCGGGGTCGGCCCCTTGGCCAGCTCCTCCTGACTGATCCGGCCGTCGCCATCGAGGTCGATTTGCGCCATCACTGCATGCAGGGCGACGCCGCGCGGTGAGCCGGCGAGGCCCGGCGGCAGGTCGTCGACATCAACGAAGCCGTCGCCGTCGCGGTCCAGCCAGCCGAACCAGGCCGCGCGCGCCAGCAGCAGTTCGGCCCGCGAGACCGCGCCGTCGCCGTCGGTGTCGGCGGCGCGCAGGCGGTCGAGCCCCTGCGCCTGCGCCGGCATGGCGGTTGCGAGGGCGAGGGAAAGTGCGAGAAGGGTCGTCTTCATGGTCGGTCTCCAGACGGCATGGGTGGCAGGACTCGGCGGCATCCCCTCGCCCCGGGCTGCGCCGGGGCGAGGGGCACGATCAGCGGGTGGGGCAGGGGATGGTCTTGCCGTAGGGATCGAGGCAGGTGGCGATGTGGGTGACGCCGGTCTGGGAACTCCAGGTGGTCTGGCCCGCGTAGCTGCCGTTGGCGCCGGTCAGGTCGGTCGAGCGGCCGCCGGCCCAGGTGCCGTCCGGGTTGCGCACGAATCCGCCCTGGCTGCTGGCGCTGCCGCCGTTCGCGCCCTGGGCGACGAAGCCGCTCCGATGGTTGACGGTGCCGTTGCCATCGACGGTCGTCGCGCCGGCCCGGCAGGCACGGCCGGCGGGTCCGGCGGCGCAGCCGACGCTGCCGAACGCGCCGGCGCCGTTGCCGTCGCTGACCCCGCCGCGCAGGCCGGTCGCCCAGCCACCGTCGGGGCCATTCTGTCGCCAGCCCGACAAACGGCCCTCGGCATGGGCTTCGAGGGTCAGGGTCGAGACCGCGAGCAGCGCGGCTGCGGAAAGCATGCTGAGTCTCATGATTTCTCTCCGATGGTTGATCGATGCGGTGACGCCCAATCTGGCGCCCGATTGTCAGCGGCGGATTGCACCCGGGTCTCGCTGTGTAAGATCGTGTTGCGCCGGGCCGGTGAGCCGTTACGCGCCGTTACACGACCGAACGGACGGGACATGCGTCACCGGCTAGGATCGCTGCCATGAACGGACCCGCGAGCCCCCAGTCGCTGATCGCCATCGTTGAGGACGACCCCGAGATCCGGTCGCTGTCGGCCGGCCTGTTCGAGCGCGAAGGCTTCGCGGTGGCCCAGTGCGCCGACGCAGCGGCGCTCGACGCGTTGTTGGCTCACCGCCGGCCGGCGCTGATCGTGCTCGACGTGATGATGCCGGGCGAAAGCGGCCTCGATCTGGCGCGCTCCATTCGCACCGGCTCGAACGTGCCGATCCTCATGCTGACGGCCCGCACAGAAACGGTCGACCGTATCGCCGGTCTGGAGATCGGCGCCGACGATTATATCGGCAAGCCGTTCGAACCGCGCGAACTGCTGTTGCGCATCGGCAACATTCTCAAGCGCAGCGAACAGGCCGATACGCGTTCGATCGAGATCGCCCATTTCGGTGACTTCGAATTTCATCTCGGCAGCGGCGACCTAATCCGCGCCGGCAAGCCCGTGCGCATTACCGATCGCGAACGCGAAATGCTCCGTGTTCTGGCCGCGCGCGCCGGCGAGACGGTGCCGCGCCTGGCGCTCTCCGCGCCCGGCATCAATTCGAGCGAGCGCGCCGTGGATGTGCAGATCAACCGGCTGCGCCGCAAGATCGAACGCGACCCCACCGATCCCGTTTATCTGCGCACCGTGCGCGGCATCGGCTATCAATTGATCGCAACCCCATGAGGGTGCCATGACGGCCCTCGACTTCAGCCGCAACGGCATCCGCACCAAGCTTTCG
>JBHJOG010000048.1:0-48625 GCA_050329975.1 Alphaproteobacteria bacterium
GCAGGCCTGGATCCGCGGCAAGCTGGCCAGGGGTGCGCGGCGGCTGCACCGGAACAAGAATCTCGAACAGCTGGTCGACGCCGGCGCCCGGCCGTTCGGTCGGCCGCGGAAGCAGGGAGGGCGGCACCGCCGGCAGCACGAGGCGCGAGCCAGGCGAAGCATCGCCCGTGTCGGCCAGCGGCGCGCTGACGGACAGCGCCATGCCGCCGGTGAGTGCAACCGCCGTCAGGATGAGCTTCAACATGATTGTTCTCCGTCAGGAATTGCGGCCAATTGCGGGCCGAACACTCATGATGTCGCCTCAAACGCCGATCGGGTTCAGCTGGAGGTCGGTCGAAGTGGCATCACCGCGCTGCTGCGTCCTCCAGATATGCGGCCGCCCGGTCCAGCGCGCTCGCCCATCCGCCGGCGTGGCCATCGCGCAGCGCCACCGTCTCGAACACTGCCTGGTGCAGGGTGAGCCTGGTCTGCGCGCCCTCCTCCTCGAAGGTCACGGTCACTAGGGTCTCGGGGCCAAGCTCACCGTCCTCTTCGTCGGCATAGGTGAAGGCCAGCCGCGCCGGCGGCAGCACCTCGCGATAGACGCCGCGCTTGACGTGGACGCTGCCGGAGGGCGCGCGCATGCGGCGATACCAGGCACCGCCGGGGCGGACGTCCATCCTGGTCTCGAGCAGCTCGAAGCCCTGCGGCGCCCACCAGCGCGCCAGGTGCTCGGGCGCGGTCCAGACGCGGAACACCAGCGCCCGCGGCGCGTCGAACAGCCTGGTGACCACCAGGACCCGGTCTTCGACGCGCGCCTCGACGCTCATGGCCGCTCGGCGACCGGCTCGGGGTCGAGCTGCCGGCTTTCGCCCGGCGGGCGGCGCAGCAGGACGGCGACCATCGTCGCGGTTGCGACCGCTACCGCGGCGCTGATCAGGGCGACCAGAACGAACGCGTCGGTGAAGGCCGACCGTGCAGCGTCCAGCAGCGCGTGGCCGACTGGGCCGGCCAGGTCTTCGGCCACGCCGACGGCGCCACCCAGCGTATCCCTGGCCGCAGCCCCTGCTGCGGCAGGTATCCCCTCCGGAACCGCATCGACCATGACGCTACGATATAGCGCGGCGCCGATGCTGCCCAGGATCGCGATCCCGAGCGCCCCGCCGAACTCCGCGCTGGACTCCGATATGGCCGCCGCAGAACCCGCCCGTTCCGGCGGAGCGGCACCGACGATGAGGTCGGTCGTAAGCGTGAACACGGGCGCCAGCCCGATCGACATGATGACCGAACCGGTCACCAGCACGGCGAGGTCGGCGGGGCCACCGACCTGTGTCAGCAGCCCGAAGCCGACCGCCGCCACCAGCAGCCCGACGACGAGCACGGTCGGCTTGGCGATCCGGCGGACAATGAGCGGCGCCGACATCGAGCCGATGATGAAGCCGACGGACGACGGCACCGTCCACAGCCCCGCCTCCAGCGGCGCCAGCCCCAGGACCAGTTGCAGGTACTGCGCCATGAAAATGAAGCTGCCGAAGGCTACGAGCACGCCCAGCAGGTTGGTCGCCAGCGCCGCGCTGAATGCCGGGGACCGCAGCAGGCGCAGATCGATCAATGGATCCCGCAGCCTGCGCTGCCGACGCACGAAGGCCCAGCCGATGGCAAGCCCCGCCACGATCGCCAGCACCGGCAGCCAGTCGAAGCCATCCTCGGCGATGTGCTTCAGCCCATAGATCACGGCCAGCACGGCGACCAGTGACAGTCCCGCACTCGCCAGGTCGAGCCTGCCGGCCTTCGGGTCGCGGTATTCGGGCAACAGCACCGGTCCGAGGACCAGCAGCAGCAGCATCACCGGCACGCCGACCAGGAACACCGAGCCCCACCAGAAGTACTGGAGCAGGATTCCGCCGACCAGAGGACCGATCGCGGCGCCCACCGAATAGCTGGTGATCCACACGCCGATTGCGGCCGTCAGCTGCCCGGGGTCTTGGAACATGTTGCGGATCAGCGACAGCGTCGATGGGGCGAGGGTCGCGCCCGCGACACCGAGCAGCGCACGGGCGACGATCAGCATTTCTGCGCTGGTGGAGAAGGCGGCGAAGACCGAAGCGGCGCCGAAGGCTGCGGCGCCGATCAGCAACAGCCGTCGCCGGCCGATGCGGTCGCCGAGCGTGCCCATGGTGATCAGGAACCCGGCGACGAGAAAGCCGTAGATGTCCACGATCCACAGCAGTTGGGCCGCACCGGGCTTCAGGTCCGCGCTCAGGTGTGGAAGTGCCAGGTTCAGGACGGTCAGGTCCATCGAATAGAGCATGCACGGCAGCGCGAGGACGGCGAGGCCGATCCATTCGCGGCGCGTCGCCCGTGCTGGGGCAGCGGTTGTCACGGACATTCGGGTCCTCTTGGAAGGTCTTGAGTTCTTGTGAAACGCCAGGTCGCGGCCGCGCACGATCCGGAGGCGACCGGCGAGAACATTTCCACAACGCTGCTGACAAGGTCTGACAGCAGGGTTGTAGCGGCCGACCGATACCTAGCGCATCAGCGGGACCCAGATTTCCATGCCGCCGGCGCCGGTCAGCGGATCGAACGCCTCGCCGTAGCGCTCAAGGAAGGCCGGTTCGCCGGCCGGTTGTTCGCCACTGCCAGGCAGCCATGTCCGCCAGATCGCCTCGATGGTGTCCGGCAGGGATGAAACGTGCCCCGGGTGGTGGAATACGGCATAACGCCGGGCCGGCAGGCTGAGCGGGCTCAATCCCTCCGGCGCCGCGGCGGTGCTGGCGACCTCGACCCCGGCGATGTAGTCGAAGCTCTGCCCGTCACCGGAGCATCGATCGATGCAAACGCCGTAAGCGGCTCCGTCCACCTCGCCGGGAACGCGGCCGATGTGCGGGGCGAAGCGCAGCCACTGCGCCGGGATGCCGGCGTTGCTCCCGACATGGGTCTGCCGGATGCCAACGATCCGCATCGCCTTGCCGTCGACGAAGCGTGGTGACAGCGCCGCGTTCGATGCTTCCATGATGTGGGTCCTCGGCGGAAAGGGCTAAGGCTGGAGGTCGAACAATGGCTTTGCACTCTGCATGTCGAACGGAACCGAAAAATGCTCGTGCACGACCAGCCACTGCCCGTTCCGCTTGCGGTAGCAGGCGGTGAAGCGCATCCACCCGGTTTCCTCGACGCCGTCCTTGCTGACGCCACCGCAGCGGCAGAGCCCATGCGCGAAGCCGACGTCATCCGCGGCCGTGATCGCCAGGTCCGACACGTCGAAGACCATCTGGCCGCCCTTGAGCATGTCGAACCCCATCGCCCATTGCCGCCGATACCCGTCGTGCCCCTTGAACTGCAGGCTGTCGACCGCATCGAAGGCGACGATGTCCGGCGCATAATGGGTCATGATGCGCTCGACGTCGTGGTCCAGCACGGCGCGATGCCAGCTGTCGAAGACTGCTCTGATCTCGTCTTCGCGAGCGTTTTCGGTGGGATTCGTCTTCATTTCAAACTCCCGTGGTCGGTACGTATGAACCTGTTGGTTAAATAACGCGTCGGTTAACTAAATCGGTCGCCCATCGCTGTCAAGGGCCGACAGATGAAATCTCGTGCAGGCTGCCGACAGGGCAGCATCTGGCGGCAGCCGTTGACACAAGCGTCATTTGCCAATACCGGAGCGATTGCCCATGGTCCATTTGCATGTCTGGTAACATTTCAGGATGATCCACAAGATGAGTTCCCGCCTGAGGCTGCTAGCAGTTTCCACGCTCTGCGCCGTCGGCCTCGGCGCCGGCATCGACCGGTCGGCCGTCGCGGAGGACTTCAGCAAGGAGGAGATCGAGCAGATCGTCCGCGACTACCTGATGGAGCACCCGGAGGTGATCCTGGACGCGGTGCAGGCAATGCAGGATCGCCAGGCCGCCGAAGAGGCTGCAATGCAGGCGCAGAACCTGGCGCGGCTGCGTGAAGAGGTGATCGGCGGCTCGTCGACGATGATCGCCGGCAATCCGGACGGCGACGTCACCCTGGTGGAGTTCTTCGACTACCGCTGCAGCTACTGCCGCCGGGTGGTGCCGGCGCTGACGGCGCTGATCGAGGCGGATTCGGGCATCCGTTTTGCGATGAAGGAATTCCCGATCCTGGGCGAGGAGTCGGTCTATGCGGCCCGGGCCGCGCTGGCCGCCGCCAACCAGGACAGCTACTGGGAAATGCATCTGGCCCTGATCGACTTCCGCGGCACCTACGACGAGACGTCGGTCCGCGCCATCGCCGCCGACCTGGGCCTGGATCCAGACCAGCTGATCGCCGACATGACCTCGCCCGAGGTCGATGCAGCCATCAACACCAACTACGAACTTGCCCAGGCGCTCGGCATCAACGGAACCCCGGCATTCATCATAGGCGACGTCATCGTACCCGGAGCCATCAGCCTGGAGGCGATGCAAGACCTGATCGACCAGGCCCGCCAGGGCTAGTTCCGTCATTGCGACTGCCCGGGGACGTGCATCGGGCGCGCAACCTGCACACTGCCGCGATCGCTGCGTGAGGTCTGATGCCGCAGCGGTCGCACGTGGCCATGGGGCAGACCGCATGCTAGCTAACCCTTGGGACCGGTCGCTCTAGCCGAGGGGTAGCGCTGTGTTCGAATCGGCTGATGCTGTCCTGCTGGCCCGCTTCCAGTTCGCATTCACCATCGCATTTCACATCATCTTTCCCGCCTTCTCAATCGGACTGGCGAGCTACCTGGCCGTGCTCGAGGGCCTGTGGCTGGTCACCAGGCGCGAAATCTACCTGCACCTGTTCAAGTACTGGCTGACCATCTTCGCGGTCACCTTCGGCATGGGCGTCGTGTCCGGCGTGGTGATGACCTACCAGTTCGGCACCAACTGGAGCGTGTTTTCGGATATGACCGGGCCGGTCCTCGGGCCGCTGATGGGCTACGAGGTGTTGACCGCGTTCTTCCTCGAGGCGGGGTTCCTAGGCATCATGCTGTTCGGCATGGACAAGGTGGGAAAGGGCCTGCACTACGCCGCAACCCTGATGGTCGCCTTCGGCACCTTCCTGTCGGCCTTCTGGATCCTGTCGGTGAACAGCTGGATGCACACGCCGGCAGGCTACGGGATCAACGACGCCGGACAGTTCATTCCCGAGGACTGGTGGGCGATCGTGTTCAACCCCTCCTTTCCCTATCGGCTGGTGCATATGGTGCTGGCCGCCTACCTGACCACCGCGCTGGTGGTCGGGGCCGTCGGCGCGTGGCACCTGCTCAAGGATCGGACCAACCAGGGCGCCCGGATCATGCTGTCGATGGCGATGTGGATGGCCGCGATCGTGGCCCCGGTCCAGATCGTCGCCGGCGATTTCCACGGGCTCAACACCCTCGAACACCAGCCGGCCAAGATCGCCGCGATGGAAGGCCACTTCGAGACCCAGTCCGGAGCGCCGTTCATCCTGTTCGGCTGGCCGGACGCCGATGCCGGCGAGATGCGCTACGCGCTGGAGATCCCGCACGTCGGCAGCCTCATCCTGACCCACGACTGGAACGGCACCATCCAGGGGCTCGAGGAGTGGCCGCGCGAGGACTGGCCACCGATAGCGATCGTGTTCTGGAGCTTCCGGATCATGGTCGGTCTCGGGTTGCTGATGGCCGCCCTCGGCGTGGCGAGCCTTGTGCTGCGCTGGCGCCGCCGGCTCTATGATCGGCGCTGGTTCCTGCGCTGGGCGCTGCTGATGGGTCCGACCGGGTTCGTCGCGGTCCTCGCCGGCTGGATCACGACCGAGGTCGGTCGCCAGCCCTACGTCGTCTACGGCCTTGTCCGCACCGCAGATGCAGCCTCCCCGATCGACGCGGCCGGGGTGGCGGTGTCACTGATCGCATTTATCGTGGTCTACTTCCTGATCTTCGGCGCCGGCACGGTCTACATCCTGCGGCTGATGGGCAAGACCCCATCGCCCGGGACCGAAGGGCCGCACGCGGCGGAGGCGGGGCGCACCAGCGGCATCATGCCGGGACCGGCGATCCGCGAGGAAGCCAAGGCCAAGATCTCTGACCAGGCAGCGGAATAGGAGGAGGGTTATGGAGTTCGACCTTCCGTTCATCTGGGGCCTGCTGATTGCGTTCGCCGTCTTCGCCTATGTCTGCCTGGATGGGTTCGACCTCGGCGTCGGCATCCTGTTCCCCTTCGTCCGCGGCCGCGAGCAGCGCGACACCATGATCAGCTCGATCGCCCCGGTCTGGGACGGCAACGAGACCTGGCTGGTGCTCGGCGGCGGCGCGCTCTACGCCGCCTTTCCGCTGGCCTATGCCGTGCTGATGCCGGCCCTCTACGCACCGCTGATCGCGATGCTGCTCGGCCTGATCTTCCGCGGCGTCGCCTTCGAATTCCGCTCCCGTTCCCGGCGGAAGAAGGACCTGTGGGATATCGGCTTCAGTCTCGGGTCGATGGTCGCGGCGCTGGCGCAGGGGATCGCGCTCGGCGCCATCGTCCAGGGCATTGCTGTCGACGGGCGCGCCTATGCCGGAGGCTGGTTCGACTGGCTGACCCCGTTCACGATCATGACGGCGGTGGCACTGGTCATCGGTTACGCGCTGCTCGGAGCCACCTGGCTGATCTGGAAGACGACAGACGAACTGCAGGCGCAGATGCGCCGGCTCGCGCTGCCGCTGGCCGGCGCGCTCGTGCTCGCAATCGGCGGGGTCAGCCTGTGGATGACACTGATGGATCCAGCATTCGCCGACCGCTGGTTCGGCTGGCCGGCGATCGCCTGGGTCTGGCCGGTGCCGCTGCTGGTGCTAGCCGTCGGCGTCGGATTCCTGCGCTCGGTCAGGGGCGGTCGCGATGCGTTGCCCTACCTGCTGGTGCTCGCGTGGTTCCTGCTCTCCTACATCGGGCTGGCGATCAGCCTCTACCCCTATATCGTTCCGCCAGCGATCACCTATCAGGTTGCCGCGGCACCGGACTCCAGCCTCGGCTTCCTGCTGGTCGGCGCGCTGATCCTGCTGCCGATCATTCTGGCCTACACTGCCTATGCCTACTGGGTGTTCCGCGGCAAGGTGACCGGGAAGGAACACTACCATTGACTGGCCGGCCGTTGTGGCGGCGCGCCGGCTGGTTCGTGCTGCTGTGGATCGGCGGCGTAGCGGCAGTATCTGCCCTGGCATTCCTGATCCGACTTGTCATTCTATAGTTGTAGTTGCGCTGGCTATAGTAGTAGCTACACTGCTCGGTCACAATTTTGCCATTCTCATCTGCCTGAATTGCGGACTGCCCTGCTTTTCGTACCAAGTAAGAATGTGGAGGACGTCATGCCCAGGTCGGCCAGATCGTTGTTTGCCGCCGTCGCCCTTTCCGTCGGCCTCCTCGGCACCGCCCAAGCCGAGCAAAGGCCGGATGCATCGTCGGACTCGCAGGGCCTGTGGGGCCTGCTGACCAGCGCGACCAATGCCCTGGTCAAAGGAGCCGACGGGTTCAACGGCTACCGCGCCGGCTTGAGGGCGGCTTGGTCGATAACCGGGGTGGGTACGCGCTGTTCGGATGGACGATATATTGGGATCAACGAGGACTGCGCCGACTACGTGGATGTCGAACCCCTCCGTGAGTTTGCGGAGGATGAGTCCAGCACCGATGTCGATCTCGACAGCGATCGCGACGACGAGCCCGACGTGGATGCGGATTGACGCCTCGTCGCGCCCGGCCGCCGTCTCGAGCGTTCAGCCGTCGGCACCAAGATCGGCACCGGCTCGGTCCGGTTCCCGACCCGCTGGCTCAGTTGGCCGATGATCGTCTATATCTCGCCGGTGCCGCTGCTGGTCCCATAAGCGGTGATCCGCGACACAATAGTGGGCTTGCGGCTCCGGGCTAACGGCCCGCCAAGTTGTCGATCGGCACCGGCTCGATATCGTCGGCGGGGGTGAAGCCGAATACCCGGCCGTAGAACCAGAGCTCGGCCTCCAGCGCACGGATGATGGTAGCGGCCTGGCGGAAGCCGTGCTGCTCGCCCTCGAAGGCGAGGTAGGCGACCGGCACCCCCTTGGTTCGCAGCGTCGCCACCATCGCCTCGGCCTGGTTCGGCGGCACCACCTTGTCCTCCAGGCCTTGCAGGAAGATCACCGGACAGCTCAGCCGGTCGGCATGGTTCAGCGGCGAGCGCGCCACGTAGACCGCCTCCGCCTCCGGCAGCGGCCCGACCAGGTTGTCGAGATAGCGGCTCTCGAACTTGTGGGTGTCGCCGGCGAGCGCCATCAGGTCGCCGACGCCGAAGAGACTGGCGCCGGCCTTGAAGACGTCGGTGAAGGTCAGCGCGCAGAGCGTGGTGAAGCCGCCGGCGCTGCCGCCGCGGATGACCAGGCGCTCGGCATCGGCCAGGCCCCGGTCGGCGAGGAAACGCGCGCCGGCCGCGCAATCCTCGACGTCGGCCACTCCCCATTGCCCCTTCAGCGCGTCGCGATAGGCCCGGCCGTAGCCGGTGCTGCCGCGGTAGTTGACGTCGAGCACCGCGAAGCCGCGGCTGGTCCAGTACTGGATGCCGAGGCTGAATTCCGGCGACGTGGCACCGGTCGGCCCGCCGTGGGAGCGGACCATCAGCGGCGGGCGTTCCCCCGGCATGCCGAGAAAGCCGGCATTGGCCGGCGGATAGTAGAAGCCGTGGGCAACCGCGCCGCTGCCGGTCGGGAAACTGATCGCCTGTGCGGGCGAGACGAAGCCGGCGTCTGCGACGAAGGGCGAGGAGCGCCGCAGAATGCGGGGTGGACCGGCCGCCGCGTCCAGCTCGGCGATTGCGAGCACCGACGGCCGGTCGTGATAGCTGCCCGATACGAGCAATCCACGCTCGGTCCAGATCGGGCGCGCGGCCGAGGCGAAGGGCAATGCGATCGGCGTCGCCACGCCGCCGGCGATGGCATGGAGATGCGATACGCCCTCCTCGATGATGGCGGCAATCAGGCTCCCGTCCGGCAGGATCGCGTAGCTGCGCATTCCGAACTGCCACAACGGGAGCCCGAATTCCGCCGGGCGCGGGCAGACCGCCTCGTCCCGGTCGGCGACGCGGCGGTAGAGGTTCCACCAGCCGGTGCGGTCGGAGACATAGCAGAGGCTCCCGTCCGGCCCCCACTCCGGCTGGAACACCGCCTCGTCGGTGCCGCCGGCAACCCGCTCCGGCATCCCGACCGCACCATCGGCGTCGATCGGCGCCCGCCACAACGTGCACCCGTCCCAGGGCATGTTCGGATGGTCCCAGCCGAGCCAGCACAGCCATCGGCCGTCGGGACTGAAGCGGGGGCAGGCAACGAAATCATGCCTGTCGTCGACGACGACGCCGAAGCCGTCGCCTCCGTTCCAATCGACCAGCACAATTGCGTTCGCGGGCTCGCCCTGGCCGCGATGGTCCTCGCGGACCGCCGCCAGCCGCTCGCGCCGCGGATCGAAGTCCATGTCGGCAAACCGGACGGCCGGGTCGCCCTGCTGCAGGGACTCCCCGGTCAACGCCCGCGCGCCGGCGGCAGGGTCCAGCCTGTACAGCCGCTGGTCGCCGAAGTTGACGTAAGCGATGCGATCGCCGCGGATCGCCACCGCACCGCCGCCGTATTCATGCACGCGGCTACGCAGGTTGTGGTCCGGAGGCGACAGGTCCACCGGTGGCGCGCCCGGCCCGGCGTCGGCGACCAGGACCACCCGGCCCTTCTCGGATGGCCGCGTTTCCAACCACGCCGGCCGGTCGTGCCACAGCCCGATAGCGGAGAGACCGACCGATGCCTCGGTCATCGCAGCCGCGGTGATCGGCGAGTCCCAGGCGCCGAAAGGGCGGTGAATTGGCATCAGCTGCTCCCCTGCACGCTCATCTCGTCCCAAGCGGCGCGGTTGACCGGCGTCCCGGCATTCGGCTACCTGAGCCTGCAATCCACGCCGGAGGCGAGTCCAGCCGCGAATCCTCTGCCCAACCCATGGTCGTCACATAGTGTCCGAAGCCGCGCCGATCTTCATTCTCAACGGCCCCAATCTCAACATGCTTGGCGTCCGGCAGCCGGAGATCTACGGTCACGACACCCTGGCGGGTATCGAGGAGATGTGCGTCCGCCACGCGCAAGGGCTAGGCCTGGAGGTCGATTTCCGGCAAAGCAATATCGAGGGCATGCTGATCGACTGGGTCCAGGAGGCGCGCGCGAACGCGGATGGCATCATCATAAACCCGGCCGCCTATACCCACACCTCGATCGCGCTCTACGACGCGCTGACACTGGCCGAGCTGCCGGTGATCGAGGTCCACCTGTCGAACATCCACCGGCGCGAAGCCTTTCGCCACACGTCCTTCGTCTCGAAGGTCGCAGACGGCATCATCGCCGGCTTCGGCGCGCGCGGCTATCTGCTGGCGCTGGACGGCATCGCGCCCCTGGTCACCCAGAGGAATGCCTGATCATGGCCAAGTTTGACGTCGACTCGGATCTTGTCCGAAAGCTTGCAGGCCTACTGGCGGAGTCCGATCTCAGCGAGATCGAATATGCGTTGGGCGAAGAGCGGATCCGGGTCGCCCGCGTTCGCACGCCGGACCCGGCACCCCAGATGGTCGCGGTGCAGTCCGATCCGGGACCCCAGAGGGCCAGGGCCGAGGAAGGCCCCGAATCGCCGCATCCCGGTGCGGTCACCGCACCGATGGTCGGCACGGCCTACATGTCGCCGGAGCCGGACGCCCCGGCTTTCGTCAAGGTTGGCGACCGGGTCAGCGAGGGCGACACCCTGATGATCATCGAGGCCATGAAGGTGATGAACCAGATTCGGGCCCCGCGGGCGGGTACCGTGACGCAGATACTGGTCGAGAGCGGCCATCCGGTGGAGTATGGCGAGCCGCTGATGGTGCTGGAATAGCCCCCCGCGGACGGCCCGGACATGATTGAAAAGGTTCTCATTGCGAATCGCGGCGAGATCGCGCTCAGGATTCATCGCGCATGCAAGGAGATGGGCCTGTCGACGGTGGCGGTCCATTCGACCGCCGACGCCAACGCGATGCATGTCCGCCTCGCCGACGAGAGCGTGTGCATCGGCCCGCCACAGGCGTCGCTGAGCTACCTCAAGATCCCGGCCATCCTCTCGGCCGCGACGATCACCGGGGCCGACGCCATCCATCCCGGCTACGGCTTCCTGTCCGAGAACGCCCGTTTCGCCGAGATGGTCGAGGAGCATGGCTTCGTCTTCATCGGCCCCTCGCCGGACCACATCCGGCTCATGGGCGACAAGATCGCCGCCAAGGCGACCATGAGGCGGCTGGGCGTGCCGGTCGTGCCCGGATCGGACGGCCCGGTCCGGACCAAGGAGGAAGCCCTCGCATCGGCCGAGAGCATCGGCTATCCGGTGCTGGTCAAGGCAGCGAGCGGCGGCGGCGGCAAGGGTATGAAGGTCGTGCACGACCGCGCCAGCATGGGCGAGATGTTCATGCTCGCCCGGCGCGAGGCACAGATGAACTTCGGCGACGACGCCGTATACATGGAAAAATACCTGGAGCGGCCGCGCCACATCGAGATTCAGGTCTTCGCAGACAACCATGGCGCGGTGATCCACCTGGGCGAGCGCGACTGCTCGCTGCAACGCAAGCACCAGAAGGTGCTGGAGGAAGCGCCGTCACCGGCGCTGAACGCCGAAGCCAGGCTCAGGATCGGCGCGCGGGTGGTCGATGCCCTGAAGGAATTGGGCTACCGCAGCGCCGGCACCATCGAGTTCTTATACGAGAACGGCGAATTCTATTTCATCGAGATGAACACCCGGATCCAGGTGGAGCATCCGGTGACCGAGATGGTCACCGGCGTAGATCTCGTCCGCGAACAGATCCGGGTCGCAACCGGCGCACCGCTGGGGATGACCCAGGAGGACATCCGCTTCCACGGCCACGCGATCGAATGCCGTATCAATGCCGAGAACCCTTACACCTTTGCGCCGTCGCCCGGCCGGATCGCGGAGTACCACCCACCCGGCGGGCTCGGGGTGCGCGTGGATTCGGCGCTCTATTCCGGCTACAGCATCCCACCCTACTACGACAGTCTGGTCGGCAAACTGATCGTCCACGGGAACAGCCGCAACGAGTGCCTGATGCGGCTTCGGCGGTCGCTGGCGGAATATGTCATCGAGGGCATCGAGACCACGATCCCGCTTCACCAGCACCTGATGGCCGAGCCCGATTTCATCAACGGCGACTATGACATCCACTGGCTGGAACGCTTCCTCGAGAAACTCAGCTAGGACCACTGCGAAAACCGGCCCCCGGAGCCCTTGCCGAATCGCCGGTGCGACCGATCATGATCTTGTCGGGTCGGTCGTCGGCCGAGACGGGCGCAGGCTTCGACGCACTAGGGCAGGTTGGCCGGCGATGCACCTGAGAATGACCCCCGAGCTCGTCCTGCGCGCCTACACGGCCGGCGTGTTCCCGATGGCCGAGCATGCAGGGGACCCGGAGGTGTTCTGGGTCGACCCGGAGCAGCGCGGCGTGCTGCCGCTCGATACCTTCCATGTGCCCCGACGGCTGCGGCGGACCTGGCGACAGCAGCCGTTCCGGATCACGGTGAACGAGGCCTTCGACCGGGTGGTCGCCGCCTGCGCCGAACCCCGCCCCGGCCATCCCGAGACATGGATCAACGGTCCGATCCGCGACGTCTACAGCACCCTGCACACTCGCGGCTTTGCCCACAGCGTGGAATGCTGGGAAGAGGCCGAGTTGGTCGGCGGCCTGTACGGTGTCGCGATCAATGCCGCCTATTTCGGCGAGAGCATGTTCAGCCGGCGCACCGACGCCAGCAAGATCGCCCTGATCTACCTGGTCGAGCGCCTGCAGCAGAGAGGCTTCCTGTTGCTCGACACGCAGTTCGTCACCGAGCACCTTCGCCATTTCGGCGCGACCGAAATCTCCCGCGCCGACTACCACCGGAAACTGGCCCATGCGTTGAGCCAGCCGGCAGCCTTCACATGAGCCCCGCCCGGCCCGTCACGCCCCGGGGACCCGGCAGCCCACCAGCCAGACGTCGTAGATCGGATGGTCCATGGCCGAGATCGAAGGCGAAGACGCGAACATCCAGCCGCTGAAGACCCGCACCGGCGCGCCTTCCAGCGGGCTCTCGGCGATGATCAGGAAGACTGCGGACTCCGGCTGCTGGCCGGCGATCCGCTCCTGGCAGCTCATCACGTCGATCGAAAGGCGGAAGAACTCGGCGCGGTCGCCGACCGGGACCACGATCTCGCTGACCCGACCGGTGATCTTGTCGAGAGCGCCAAGGATCGCGGCGGCCGTCTGGCTGGGCTGCGTCCCGTTGTTGTCCTGGGCCAGTGCCCCCGGTGCCAACGCCGGCATCGCGCCTGCGACGATGGCCAGGGCTGGCAGCAGACGACCCTTCAGGCGGATCCTGGCATTCGACATCGGGAATACGTCTCCATCGCAGGCAACGCCCGGAGTCGCAGTTCGGGCACTCGGATTTCACGCCGTATTTTGTGGCAGTCTCAAGGCTGTTCGAGGCCAGGGACCGGTTCAGGGCGTTCCTGTTCAGGGCGCCTCGGGGAAGCCGGCTCCGCCGCTGCTTCCGCCGTCACCCTCCCGTTCGGCGGCGCTGAAGACGAACCGCCCGAGGAGGTCAACCAGGTTCACGGGATCCTGCGTGTATTCGAAACGGCCACCCTCGGCCATCATCTCGTCGTCCCCGCCGGGCTGGATGTCGACGAACGATCCGCCGAGCAACCCTTCGCTGAGGATTCGGGCGGAGCTGTCGGTCGGAAGTGCGACATCCCGCGCGATCCCCAGGGTCGCAACCGCCTGATAGGTCGTGGTGTCGAGCGACAGCCCCACAACCGTGCCGACCTTGATCCCGCCTAGCCGGACATCGCTGCCCACGTTCAGGCCATCGACCCGGCTGAACCGGGCATCGAGGGAGTATCCGTTCACCGCGCTCACGCTCGACGACGTGTAGGCCAGCACAACGAACAGGATGGCTACCGCCAGTACGGCGGCCCCCATCACGGTTTCGATGAGATTCCGACCCATGTGCTCGTCCCCCGTTCAGCAGCGGCTCAGTCTTCAGGTGGCGACCATGGTTCGTAGTCGCCGGCCGTCGCGGCACGACGTCCCCCTTCGAGCGTATGGCCCGGTGGCAGGTAGGCGTGGGCAGTGCCGGTCATGTTCGGCAGGTGCTCCTTCTGCCAGGGCTTCACAGGCCTGCTGCCGTCGCTGCTCGGCGGTTCGCCGATGGTGTAGTGCAGCCAGGCATGCCATTCGGGAGGAACTCTGCTCGCCTCTACCTCGCCCTTGTAGAGGACCCATCGCCGCCGGCGAAGGCCTGTCCGCCCACGGCGTTCCTGGTAGTAGGCGTTGCCGAAATGATCGGTTCCGACAGCCTGGCCGCGAAACAGGGTATGCAGACGTGTGCCCAGGCTCAAGCGATCACTCCATACTGGTCCGACTTGTAGATCCGACTCGCTGCCGCACAGGGCAGGGCCAGCCCGGACCCGCGGCGGCGCGGACTATACGATTGGTCGCCGGTAACGTCCAGCACGCGGCGGTGCTCCAGCCTGGAGACCCTAGATATCGTGTCCGGCCATTGGTGACGCGCTAAATAGGGTGGACGGTCCGGTATTTTTCACTACACTTCTACCCGATCCATACAGCCCAGCGCCGCGGTCGGGCCGTACGCAAGAAAAGGACGGTCATGCGCCTAGACGGCCAGTTCTGCGACACCGGATCCGATCCCTATCGGGATATCGCGGTGCGCCGAATCCGGGCCAGTGTCGACGACACCGAGTTGTTCATACTCGCACCGGTCGATTGGCCCCTTTCGGCAGCGGCCGCGCTGGCTGGGCTGGATCGCCCTCGGCACCAGACCCAAGGGTTCCCTGCAGCCCGCGAACTGCCGGCCTTTCTTCACGGGCCGGCGTCCGAAGCTCCGGCTGGTTCAGAGCCCTCGGTGCTCGCGTCGCTCGACCGGATTGCGGCGCGCTGGACCCGCTGGGGCTGGCGGCTGGGCCATTTTGTCGAACCCCCGGATGCGCGCGCGTTCTACGACGACGCCCGCTGGCTACTCGTGCGGCGCGCGATCGCCCCCGATGGCACCGGCTGGCTCGGCGCTGCCGGCGCGCACCCGCTGCGGGGCTTCGGGCTAGATCCTTCGACAGGTGCAGTTGTGCCCGCCCACGCGCTTCCCGATTTCGCGCCAGTGGACTCCGGTGACTCCGGCGGAGGGCCAGTCGACAGCGTAGTCCGCCTGATCCGCAGTACGGTCGAGGCGCGCAGCGACACCGCGGCCGGCGCCCGCCTGCCAGCCCCTGTCGTCACCATCGACCTCATGCGGTTCCTCACGCCCGCCGGGACGCTCGACGTCGCAGGATTCGCCCATGCGGCCCGACTCGCCACGCTGATTGCGGAGATCGAGCTCAGCACGCGGGTCGCGGGCAGCGCCGCCCAGGCGCGGGCGACCCACGCCAGGCGCCCGATCGCAGTCGGACCGGCCAATATCGGTGCGTTCCTGACCAGCCAGGGGCTCGCGCACGACAGCGGGGCCGGCCGGGCGCTGGCGCAGGCGACCATTGGCCTGCTGACGGCCGCGTGCGCTGCGACTTCGGCCGAGATTGCCCGCGCGATCGGGCCCTGCCCGGCTTTCCCAGTCGCGCGCAAACCGCTGGTTGCTTCGCTGAAGGCACAGCGTCAAGCGATGCGGAACGCCCTCTCCACGATCGGGGCGGTCGCCCGGCCCGGCCACCTGGCTGCCGCGGCGGAGGCCATCGCTGCCGTGTCCGCCCCGCTCTGGGCCGATGCGCTGGCCGGTGCGGCGACCGGGCTGCGCCACACGCAGTTCACCGAACTGCAGCCCGCCACATACCGGCCGCTGCCGATCGAGATCCAGTCCCTTGGCGCGCGCGCCCTTGCCGCACTGACCGTCGACCGGGAACTGGCCACCGGCCAGACGAGCAGGATCGTCCAGCCTGCGGTCCTGGCCGGGCTGAGCAGGCTCGGGCATGGCGTTGCGACCGCCGCCACCGCGATCCGTCAGCTGCGCGGCCATCGCAGCCTTGCCCACGCCCCAGGCGTCTCCCTGGCCGGGTTGTGCGACAAGGGCCTGGACGAGCCCTCCCTCGCGCGCATCGAGGCGGCGCTGTCGGAGACGAGCCATATTCGCCACGTGTTCACCCGCTGGATCCTCGGGGCTGCCACCTGCGACCGCCTGGGCCTCGATCCGCTGCTGAGCAGCGACTACGGCTTCGACCTGCTGGCGGCGCTGGGGTACCGCTCGGACGAGATAGACGCTGCCAATCGCCATTGCCTCGGCGCCGACAGCCTCGTCGGCACACCCGGCCTGTCCAAAGGCGATGCAGCGGCGCTGGCGCCACCCGCCGACGCGGCGGCGGCTGAACTCGCCGAACTGAGCATGGTCGACGCGCTGAATGCCGTATTGTCGGTGCCCGCGGCCCCCACAGCGGCTTCGGCACCGGTGTCCATCGGCCAGACAGAGGAGGCCGCCTCGGCGGTGCCGGCGCACGCGCTGGCCACCGCCTGTCCCTCGTAGCCCGAGCTTGGCCCGCTGCATCGGCCGATAGGCCGGTGTTGCGGGAGGGGATGGGCTCCGGTCGCAACTCTCCTCCCTGGCAACTGGGGCGCCAATCGCTTGTGCGCCCCTTCTTCTTCGTCCACCCTGCCGCGCACTTGTCCATTGGGACACCCGCCCAACCGCACCAGGATTCAGACCATGACCTCCGCCGTTGAAGAGCGTTTGCGCGCGCTGGGCATCGAGCTCTCCGCCGCGCCGGCGCCGGCCGCCAACTACGTCCCCTACCAGGTTGCCGGCGATCTGCTGATCGTCTCCGGACAGCTGCCGATGCGCGACGGAGCGGTGGCGATCAAGGGGAAGCTCGGCGCCGACGTCTCCCTGGAGGACGGGCAGGCGGCCGCACGCCTGTGCATGGTCAACGTCTTCGCGCAGGTCAAGGCTGCTTGCGGCGGGGATCTGGACCGCATCGACCAGTGCCTCAGGCTCGGCGGATTCGTCAACTGCACCCCGGAGTTCACCGACCAGCCCAAGGTGATCAACGGCGCCTCGGACCTCGCCGTCGACGTCCTGGGCGAAGCCGGCAAGCATGCGCGCGCCGCGGTCGGCGCAAGCAGCCTGCCTCTGGGCGCGGCAGTCGAGGTCGAGGCGATGTTCCGCCTGCGATAGGCCGGGAGAGGGAGTGGATCGAGCCGCGCTCAGCTCTTCTTCAACAGGTCGCGGATCTCAGTCAGCAGCACGATGTCCGCTGCAGGCGGTGCCGGTGTTTCCGGCTTGGCTTCCTCTTTCCGCTTCAGCCGGTTCATCTGCTTGACGACGATGAAAACCGCGAAAGCGACAATCAGGAAGTTGATGACGGTGTTGATGAAGATGCCGATGTTGAGGGTCGGCACGCCGGCCTCGGCAGCGGCAGCGACGGATGGCATCGACTGATCGCCGCCGAGCTGGATGAAGATGTCGCTGAAATCGACGTTGCCGAGCAGCACGCCGATCGGCGGCATGATGATGTCATTGACCAGCGATGTGACGATGGCGCCGAACGCGACGCCGATGATGATACCGACCGCCAGGTCGATAACATTCCCCTTAACGGCGAATTCCCTGAACTCTTTCAGCATCTTATTCTCCATACTTCGCACGCTATAGTAGCTTGGCCGTCCGAGCGTCGTCCAGCGGAAGCAGTGTAATCACAGCACGCGGGTCTGCGCATTGCGCATCAACGGGAACGGGGACGGCGCTCAGCGTCGGGACTTGTCGCGCAGCATATCGCGAAGGGCGGCAAGTTCCCGGCGCAGGCTCTTGAGTTCGGCCCGCATCCGGTCCACCTCGTGCGACGGTTCCGCGGAGGCCGCCTCGGGCCTGGCGGCAGGCTGCGGCTCACCGGCGTCGCGTCCAGCCTCAGCCGCCTCGGAGGGCCCGCTCTCGCCGGGCTGTTCAAGCGCCTTTAGCCCACCGCTGCGCAGCAGTTTCTGCACGCCCTTGATGGTGTAGCCTTCCTCGTAGAGCAGGCCGCGGATACGGCCGAGAAGGGCTACGTCCTCCGGGCGGTAGTAGCGGCGGCCGCCTGCCCGCTTGAGCGGCTTGACCTGGTTGAACTTGGTTTCCCAGAACCGCAGCACGTGTTGCGGCACGTCGATTTCGCCAGCGACCTCGCTGATCGTGCGAAAGGCTCCGGGGGCCTTGACTGTGCGCAGGCCGCGATCCGCGCCGTTATGGCTTTCCTCGCGCGCCATGGTCGACGTCAGCGCTCGCCGCCGTCGGAGCCGGCCGCGTTGACACGATCCTTCAAGACGTGAGACGCCCGGAACACCAGCACCTTTCGCGGCAGGATCGGCACCTCTTCCCCGGTCTTCGGGTTGCGCCCGATCCGCTGGCCCTTCTGCCGGACCAGGAAGCTGCCGAAGGAAGAGATCTTGACCACCTCCTCACGCGCCAGTGCCTGGGTGATCTCGCTCAGCACCGCCTCGACCAGCTCGGCGGATTCGTTACGCGAAAGCCCCACCTCGCGGTAAATGGACTCGCTGAGGTCCGCCCGCGTTATCGTTCGACCAGCCATATCCCATCCTCCTGCAAAGCAAATTGTTAGCCGGAGAGGGTAAAGCCGTCAATTCATTAGATTTTTCGCACCCTTGTGTCGGGGTTCGCTCAGACCCCCTACCAGCGCACCAATGCTGCGCCCCAGGTGAACCCGCCACCCATGGCTTCCAGCATCACCACATGACCTGGCAGAATCCGTCCATCCTTGACGGCCACATCAAGTGCCAATGGGATAGAGGCCGCACTTGTATTCGCATGTCGATCTATGGTTATAACCACTTGATCTGGTTCTAGATTTAGCTTCTTGCCGACCGCATCGATGATCCGTCGGTTGGCCTGGTGCGGTACCAGCCAATCGACGTCGCTCGCGGCCATGCCGTTCGCCGCCAGTGCCTCGTCGACGGATTCAGAAAGCTTGGCAACGGCGTGGCGGAACACCTCCCGCCCGGCCATCCGGACATGGCCCACGCTTTGGGTCCGCGAAGGTCCGCCATCGACATAGAGCAGGTCATGCTGGCGTCCATCCGAATGCAGGTGGGTCGACAGCAGGCCACGCGGCTTCGCTTCGCCGTTCGGCCGGGTCGCCGACAGCACCACCGCGCCGGCCCCGTCGCCGAACAGGACGCAGGTGGTCCGGTCGGTCCAGTCGAGGATGCGTGAGAAGGTCTCGGCCCCGATGACCAGCGCATGGCGCACCTGGCCGGTCCGAATCATCGCGTCCGCCACCGACAGGCCATAGATGAAGCCCGAACAGACCGCCTGCACGTCGAAGGCGGCGCCGTGGTCGAGGCCGAGGCCGGCTTGAACCCGGGTGGCGGTCGAAGGGAAGGTGTCGTCCGGCGTCGTGGTGGCGACAATGATCAGGTCGACGTCGTCGGCCGGAACACCGGCGTGGTCGAGCGCGCCCCGCGCGGCGTCCAATGCCAGGCCGGAGGTGAACTCGCCCTCGCCGGCGATGTAACGCTGGTGGATGCCGGTCCGCTCGCGGATCCAGGCATCGTCGGTATCGACCGTCTCGGCAAGCTCCGCGTTGGACACGCAGCGCCTCGGCAGGGCGCTGCCGCAACCGGCGATGACGGAATAGATCCGGCTCACGATGCCGCCGCCAGCATATGGCCGTCGCCATCCCCGTAGAGTTGGGCAAACTCGCTGCGGATCCTGTCGATGAAGCCGTGGGACGCCATCTCGATCCCCACACCCATGGCGGTGGCGAACCCGAACGGGTCCGAAGAGCCATGGCTCTTCACGACGATGCCGTTCAGGCCGAGCAGCACCGCTCCGTTGTAGCTGCGCGGATCGACCCGGCGCCGCATCTTGGTCAGTGCGTGCCTGGCAAACAGGTAGCCGATGGCTGCGAAGACGGAGCTCTTGAAGGCCTCCCGTATGAACGCGCTGACCAGGCGCGCGGTACCTTCGGCCGTCTTCAGCGCGACATTGCCGGTGAACCCGTCGGTTACAACCACGTCCACCGTGCCCTCGGCGATATCGTTGCCTTCGATGAAGCCGTGGAAGGAGATCGGCAGCGTCGTGTCCCTGAGGAAGGCGGCGGCCTGCCGCACCGACTCGTGCCCCTTCAGGTCCTCGGACCCGATGTTGAGCAGGCCGACCGACGGATTGATGCGGCCGAGCACGGTGCGGGCGAACATCTCCCCCATCACTGCGAACTGGACCAGGTTGTCGGCGTCGCACTCCACGTTGGCGCCGAGGTCGAGCATCACGCTCTCCCCCCGCAGGGTCGGGAAGAACGAGCACATCGCCGGGCGGCTGATCTGCGGCATGGTGCGCAGAACGAACTTCGCCACCGCCATCAGCGCTCCGGTGTTGCCGGCGGAGATCATCGCCTCCGCCTCGCCTTCCCGCACCGCCTGCACGGCGCGCCACATGCTGGTTTCCTTTCCGGTGCGAAGCGCGACCGACGCCCGGGTATCGTTGGCGATCGCGGCCGGGGTGTGGCGGACAACGGCGGACTTTGCGAAGGCCTTCGCCTTGTCCAGCAATGGGGCCAGTTGCGATTCATCGCCGTATAGGATGAACCGGGTGTCGGGATAGCGCTTGAGGGCGATGCCGCAGCCTCGGATCACCATCCGCGGCCCCCGGTCGCCGCCCATGGCGTCGACAGCGATTGTAATGGACTTGCTCACGCCCTGTTCCGTCCGCCCTTCGCAGTACGTCGGCCGGATGCCGGAGCCGGTTCCAGTCGCGCCGCCGTCGCTGCCCCCAAACGATGCATCCAATCTATGAGACACGGCGGGAACGAGCAATCGGCATCAGGCGCAGCTTGTGCAGCAGCGTCCAGCAGCCCCCCGGTGGGTTCCCGCCCCATCTGACCCGGCCGGCGCGGGCCGGTCACGTCGCCCGAACCGCGAGCCATTTAACTGAAAACGCGCCGCGGCTCAAGGTCCGGCGCGCGCCCGGCCTCGCATCGGTGCGGGCGGCCGCACCCGGGATTAACGCTATTTTCGTGCAATCCAGGTTAGGACAAACGGGCGGAATGCCAGGCGAAGGAACGGCGATGCTGCAAAGAGTGCGCGACATGAAGATCGGGGCGCGGATGATGCTCGCCCTGCTGCTGCCACTGCTTGGCCTGGCCGGCATCTCGGGCTTTGTGCTGATCGAGCAGCGACAGACCGTCGAGCAGATGGTCGAGGTCGGCTCTCTTGCCGAGTTCGCCACGAGGGCGAGCGAACTGGTTCACGAGTTGCAGAAGGAGCGCGGCGCGTCCGCGGTGTTCCAGGGCAGCAACGGGGAGCGACTGGCCGACGTGATGGCGGCGCAGCGCGAGCTGACCGATGGCGCCCGCACCAGGTTCGAGGCGCTGCTCGCCGGCTTCGACGCCGACGGGTTTGGCACCGCCTTCGCCGACGGGCTCGACCAGGCAGTCGCGGTCGTAGGCCGGCTCGACGCCACCCGCCGCGACATTTCGGCGCTGGCGATCACCCCGCAAGACGGTATCGCCTACTACACCGGCACGATCCGGGAGCTGCTGCAGGTCGTGTCGCAGTTGGGGCTGGTTGGCAAGGACGTCGGCGTCGCCAACGTGATTTCAGCCTATGTAAGCTTCATGCAGGCGAAGGAGCGGGCCGGACAGGAGCGGGCCAATGGAGCCGCCGGCATCGCCGGGGGTGAGCTCGATCCGGCGCTGTATCTGCGTTTCGCCCAGATTGTCGCGGAGCAGGCCACTTATTTCAGGCTTTTCGAGGGCTCCGCCTCCCCGGAGGCGCGCGCGGCTCTCGCCCGGACGCTGACCGGAACCCCGGTCAGCGAGGTGGAGCGGATCCGCGGCGCGGTGCTGGATCGCGGCCCGGGGGCGGACGTCTCCGATTTCGACGGCGGCTACTGGTACGAGATGACGACGGCGCGGATCGACCTGATGAAGCAGGTCGAGGATCGGATCGCCGAGGAACTGACGACAGTTGCCGCCGGAACCGCCGACACGGCCCAGCTCACCTTCTTCGTCATGCTGGCAGTGGTGGCGGCGTTGCTGGCTCTGACGATCGTCGCCGGCTTGCTCAGCGTGCGGGCGATCGTTCGGCCGGTGGTGGCGATAACCGACACGATGGTACGGCTGGCGGACGGCGACCATGGCGTCGCCGTGCCCGGGACCGCGCGTGGCGACGAAGTCGGCCAGATGGCGCGAACGGTGCTGGTGTTCAAGCAAAGCATGATCCGGGCGCAGGAACTCGCCGAGCAGGAGGCCGCGGCGCTGCAGCGTCGCGAGGCCCGCGCCGGCGAGATCGACCGGCTGACCAACGCCTTCGATGCGGAGGCGACGCTCGCGCTGAAAACGGTCGCCTCGGCCGCTACAGAGATGCAGTCCACCGCGACCTCGATGACCGCCACTGCAGAGGAAACGGCGCGGCAGGCGGCAGCTGTGGCGTCAGCCGCCGAGGGCGCCACCCGCAATGTGCAGACAGTGGCCAGCGCCGCCGAAGAGCTGAACAGCTCGGTGAGCGAGATCTCGCGCCAGGTCAGCCAGTCGGCACAGATCGCCGGCCGGGCGGTGGAGGACGCGCGGCGCACCGATCTCCAGGTGCAGGGACTGGCGGCGGCGGCGCAGCAGATCGGCGACGTGGTCGGCCTGATCAGCAAGATCGCCGGCCAGACCAACCTGCTTGCGCTCAATGCCACGATCGAGGCTGCGCGCGCCGGCGAAGCCGGCCGCGGCTTTGCCGTCGTGGCCTCGGAGGTGAAGAACCTGGCGAGCGAGACCGCCCGGGCGACCGAGCAGATCACCAGCCAGATCGGCGGAATCCAGCAGGCGACCCAGGAGGCGGTGGGGGCGATCCAGGCGATCGGCCAGACCATCGATTCCATCAACGAGATCGCGGCCACCATCGCCAGTGCCGTCGAGGAACAAGGTGCGGCAACGCGTGAGATCGCTCGCAACATGCAGGAGGCGGCCGCCGGCACCGAAGAGGTGTCGGCGAACATCGATGGCGTGACCGAGGCCTCGGCCTCCACCGGTGCAGCTGCCGAACAGGTGCAGGGCGCGGCCGGCGAGCTGTCGCGGCAATCGGAGAGCCTGCGCGGCCAGGTCGAAACGTTCCTGGCGGCGATCAAGGCGGCCTGAGCGAGAGGCCCAGACAGCCAGCCGGCTAGAGCAGCCTGCGTCCGAACGGACGCGGACAAGCTGCTCTAGAACGTTGGAATCGATCAACTTTTCTCCGATCAGATGATTCCATCTGATCGGAGGTTGGTCTAGTCAGAATTCGCTGGCGCCGACCGGTCGCGCGAAGTAGCGGACAGTCCGAGCGCCGTCGTAGAGCGTGGCACTACCTGTGGCGGTGAATCCCATCGCGGCATGGAAGGCGTCGGAGGCCGGGTTGGGCGGGTCTGCGTTCACCTCGCAGGCGACGACGACGTGGCCCGCGCGGGCAGCGGCCGCGAAGAGCTCCCGGTAGAGCAGCCGCCCGTACCCGCGGCCCCGGGCCGAGGGGGCAACCACGATGCGGTCGACATAGACGAAACGCGGGTAACGCGCGCGCTGCCACAGGAAGTTTGGGCTGTCGTAGTCGGCATCCTGGTCGAGGGCGAGGAGGAAGGCCGCGGCCTCGCCGATGCACCGGGCGTGGAACGCCTGGCCGAGCAGATGGCGAAGCCGATCCGCCTCCAGCCAGGACAACTCGCCGGCATGAGCATTGTTCAAGGCGAGGATGCCGGCGATCGCCTCCTCGCCGACAGGAAGGATGGCTCTGTCGGCCACTACAGCCCGCATTCGTTGTCCCAATACTCGCCTGGCCCGTCGTAGGCGAAGATTTCCGCCACCACCTCGTCGCGGCCGTCGATCAGCAGCAGCGTATCATCCAGGCTCCATTCGACGGCGGTGCAACCGAGCCCGGGTCCGCCGTAGTCCCAGGCGCCGTTGATGCAGAGCCGGTCGTCCTGCGCCGACCAGCCGCCGTAGAACTCTGCGTATGTGTTGTAGGAGTAGCTTCCGTCAAAATCGGCCTCGAACGCGAATGATTCATAGGACCCATCGCTGCCGAAATACCCGCATTCGACCTCCAGAGGCCCCTGGGCGTCGAAGTGAGTGATGTACACGCTGGCGTCCGAAAGATAGGCGATGATGTCTCGGGTGGTCGCCGACGCCGGGTTGAAGCCCGGGCCGACGGACTGGAACCCCGGGCCGCCGCCGGGTACGCAGGCGGTCATGGCCAATGAGCCTGCGACCGCCGCGACCAGATGCATGGACGACATCCCGGCCTCCCCTGTTGCTCCCCTGCATCAGGGCAGGTTACCACCCTGACCGGGATCGGCAACCTTCCCGCCCGGCCAAGACCCCCGCGGGCAGGAGCGAAGCATGGCCACCTACTCCGCGTGCTGCTGCACCGCGCCGCCGACCTTCGCCTCGACCGAGCGGGAGGCGCGGCGACGGTCGCGGAAGCGGGCGAACTGCTGGTCGGCGATCACGCCCACCAGGATGACCGTGCCCATCACCGCGAAGTTGAGCGAACTCGGGATGCCGAGCAGGTTGACCAGGTTCTGCAGCATTTGCAGCAGGATCACCCCCAGCACGACGCCGATGATCGAGCCTTCGCCGCCGCGCAGGCTGCAGCCGCCGAGCACCGCGGCGGCGATAGCGTAGAGCTCGTAGAAGTTGCCGTGGGTGGAGGGCGAGATCGAGCGCGTATACATGGCGAAGAAGATCGCCGCCAGCGCGGTCAGCCCCGCGCAGATGACGTAGGCGCCGATGATGACGGTGCCGGAGCGGACGCCGGAATAGCGCGCCGCCTCTTCGTTCTTGCCGACCGCGAACAGGTGGCGGCCGAACACCGAGCGGTGGAGCACCACCCAGGCGACGGCGGCGACGGCGATGAAGATGATCACGCTGTGCGGCACGCCGAGCGTTCGTCCGACCGTCAGCCATTCGAGGTCGGGAAAGCTCTGGCCGTAGACGAAGCCGGCGGTGCCATCCTCGGTGTAGAAGCGCGCAATGCCGCGATAGACCAGCAGGCCGCACAGGGTGACCACGAACGGCTGCAGCCCCATCCGCGTGACCAGGAAGCCGTGCGCCGCCCCGATCACCAGGCCGGCGACGAGAACGATCAGGATCGCGGCCGGCCATGGCACCGCCTGGGCGCCGACGAGATCGACGAACAGCACGCCCAGCAGCGCGATCACCGATCCGACCGACAGGTCGATGCCAGCCGTGATGATCACGAAGGCCTGGGCGATGGCGAACAGGCCGAACAGGCCGATCAGGTTGGCCGTGTTCGACAGGTTCACGCCCGACACGAACAGCGGGTTGATCAGGGTCACCGTCGCGCCGACGACCAGGATCAGGATGAAGAGTCCGAGTTCCTTCTTGTGCATCTGGCCCTATTGAATCCTCAGCTCGTTGCCGACGGCGAGCGTCAGCACATTGTGCTCCGAAAATACGTCGCGGGCGAGTTCGCCGGCGATCCGGCCGGCGTGCATGACGGCGATCCGGTCGCTGACGCCGATCACTTCCTCCATGTCGCTGGAGATCATCAGGATCGCGACGCCATGGTCGGCCAGCCCGCGCATCAGGCGGTAGATCTCGGTCTTGGCGCCGACGTCGACGCCGCGGGTCGGCTCGTCGAAGATGATCGCCTTCGGTTCCATCGCCAGCCACTTGGCCAACACGATCTTCTGCTGGTTGCCGCCCGACAGCTCCGTCGCAAGCCGCATCACATCCGGCGTCTTGATGCCGAGCCTGGTCCGCTGCTCCTTCGCCCTCGCTATCTCGCGCTCGCGCCGGACCAGCCCGAATCGGCTCAGCGCGTGCAGGCTCGGCAGGCTGATGTTGTCGGCGATGGGAAATTCCAGGATCAGGCCGGACTGCTTGCGGTCCTCCGGCACCAGGAACAGGCCGCCCGCGATGGCATCCCTCGGGGCGTGGCGCTGAAGCCGCCGGCCGGAGAGCAGGATCGCGCCGCCAGTCGTCGCATCGATGCCGAACGCCGCCCGGGCGAGCTCGGTCCGGCCGGCGCCGACCAGGCCGGCGAGCCCGAGGATCTCCCCGGAAAAGACATCGAGGTCGACCGGGACATCCGGGTTGGCCTGGGTGCGCAGCCCTTCGAAATGCAGCACCGGCTCACCCCGCAGACAGTTCGGCGCCTGGTACAGCGCCTTCAGGTCGCGGCCGATCATCAGCCGGATCATCGCGTCGTGGGTGATCTCGCGGCGGGCGAGCCGGCCGGCGACGCGGCCGTCGCGCAGCACCACCACCCGGTCGGCGCATTTCTCGACCTCGTTCAGCCGGTGCGAGATGAAGATGACGGCGATCCCCTCAGCCTTCAGCGCCGCGATGACCGACAGCAGGCGGGCCGTCTCCGACAGCGTGAGGCTGGAGGTCGGCTCGTCCATGATCACCACGCGGGCGTCGAGCGACAGGGCCTTGGCGATCTCGAGGAGCTGGCGCTCGGCCAGCGACAGCCGGAGCACTGGCGTGTCCGGACGGAAGGTCGCACCCAGCCGATCCAGGATCGGCTGCACGGCGGCCGCCATGGCGGCATTGTCTACCAGCCGCAATAACCCGGTCCGCATCTCGCGCCCCAGGAACACGTTCGCTGCGACGTCCAGGTTGTCGAACAGGTTCAGCTCCTGGTGGACGAAGGCGATGCCGGCCGCCATCGACTGCTGCACCGTGAGCGCGGCATGCTCGGTGCCGGCGATGCTGATCTGGCCGGCGGTCGGCGCGACCACGCCCCCGAGGATCTTCATCAGGGTCGACTTGCCGGCCCCGTTCTCGCCGATCAGACCGACCACCTCGCCGGGGGCGAGCGAGAAGGAGACGTCGTCGAGAGCGACGACGCCGGGATAGACCTTGGTGATCCCGGTGAGCTCGAGCAGGGGTACGGAGGGGTCGGCGGTCATCGGTGCTCCACTGACGCCCCTTCCCCTTTGCGTGATCGCCGGGCTTGACCAGGCGATCTCCTGGGGTCGGAGCGCGGACGGCAAGACGCCCGGGTCGAGCCCGGGCATGACGCGTGAAGGGGGCCGGCACAGCCGACGCCGGCCGGTCCCCCTGGAGTGGTCAGGCCTAGTTGCCGCTGATGCGGGCGGTCAGCTCTTCCTGGAACGCATCGACGTTGTCGGCGGTGATGATCTTGGTCGGGATGATGATCAGGCCGTCCTCCGGGATCATCGAGTGGTCGCCCTCAAGATAGGCGGCCATCAGCTTCATGCCCTGATAGCCCCACTCGTAGGGATCTTGCACCACGGTGCCGGCGAAATGGCCGTCGCGTACCGCGCCGAGGGTGATCGGATCCTCGTCGAAGGCGATGACGGTGATTTCGCCCAGCTTCCCGGCGGCTTCCAGCGCCTCGTAGATCTTCGGCGGGTTGTAGGAATAGAAGCCGACCATGCAATTGATCTCGGGGTTGGCGGCGAGCACGTCGTCGACGTTGCTGCGGGCACGGGCGAAGTCCACATCGTCGCCGCGGACGTCGACCAGTTCGATGCCGGAGCCTTCGACCGCCTGGCGGAAGCCGGCGATGCGTTCGACCGCGTTGTCGGCGCCGAGGAAGCCGACGAAGCCCATGCACTGGCCACCATCGGGCAGCGCCTCGAGCGCGATCTCGCCGGCCTGGACGCCAGCGTCAGTGTTCGAGGAGCCGATATAGGCGATGCGGTCGCTGTCAGGCGCGTCGCTGTCGGTGGTGAACAGGGGCACCTGGCCGGCGATGCGGTTGAACGCGTCGATCGAGGTCTTCGGGTCGACCGACGAGATCATGATGGCGTCGACGCCGGCGGCAACCAGGTCGTCCATCAGCGCGTTCTGCAGGGCGGCGGTGCCTTGGGCCGGATAGCGGAACTGCAGATCGTAGCCGGGCAACTCGGCCTGGGCGGCATTGACACCGGCCTCGGACAGCTTCCAGAAGTCGGAGGCCGCGTTGACGACGAAGGCGAGGCTTGGGGTGTCCTGCGCCTGCCCCGGCGCGGCGGAGAGGCACATCGCGAGCGCGGCGGCGCCGATCATATAGGTCGCTTTCATTTCGTTCTCCCTCCCAGGCCATGGCACTTCGACCGGCCTGGCCATTGTTTTGGTCACATGAATCCGGGATTGCCCGGACCGATTTCCGCAAAGCAGGGCGGACGCTGCCCATCGCTTGGCGATCGCAGGATTATTCATCATACAAATATCGATGGCAAGAGCGACTTTTGCTGTTCCTCGCCACATGCGCGCCCGAGCACCGGCTTCCCTGGCGACGAGCGATGGCCGCTTCCTTCGTCCCGGTCGGCGTGTCCCATCGCCTCCCCGATCAGCAGCAGGACAGGGCTGTCGCTGGTATGCGTCCACGCCAGCATGTCCTTCAGGGTGAGCCGGGTGCAGCGCTCATCCGCCTGGCTGACGGCCTCGGCGACCACGACCGGCGTGCCGGCAGGACGGCCGGCGAGGAGCAGGCGGCGGGCAATGCGAGAGGCGACGCGGGCGCCCCATGTAGAGGGCGAGCGTACCGCTCGGCTCGGCCAGCGCGGACCAGTCGACAGTGTCGGGCACCGCGCCCTCCTTGGGGAAGCCGGTCATGAAGGTGACGGTACGCGCGTGGTCGCGGTGGGTGAGCGACAGGCCCAGGCTGGCGGCCGCGGCGTTGGCGGCGGAGATGCCGGGGACGACGGCATGGGTGATCCCGGCGGCGCGCAAGGCCTCCACCTCCTCGCCGCCGCGGCCGAAAATCATCGGGTCCCCGCACTTCAGGCGGACCACCTGGTTTCCGGCCCGAGCCAACTGGACCATCAGACCGGTGATGTCGCCTTGGGCGCAGCTCTCGCGGCCGCCACGCTTGCCGACGGCGATGCGGCGCGCCTCGCGCCGGGCAAGCTCCAGCACATCCGCCCCGACCAGGTCATCGAACAGGATCACGTCAGCCGACTGCAGGGCACGGATGGCCCGGAGCGTGAGCAGGTCGGCAGCCCCCGGACCGGCACCGACCAGCGTTACGCTGCCGCTGCTGGATATCTCGGCAAGGTCGCCAAGCAACACCTGCTCTGGCGCGGCTGGAGCGGGCTCGCTGAACGCCCGGCGAGCGAAGCGGCGCCAGAAGTCGCGGCGTGGCTGGCCAGAGCGCAACCGCTTGCCGACCGTGCTGCGCAAGGCGCGGGCAGCGCGGGCCCAGCCGCCGAGGCCGGCCGGCAGCAGCGCCTCCATCCGCGCCCGGATCTCCTGGGCGAGCACAGGCGCGGCGCCGGCAGTCGAGATACCGACCACCACTGGCGACCGGTTGACGATCGCGCCGATCTCCACGCTGCAGAAGGCCGGCCGGTCGATCACGTTGACCGGCACGCCGATCGTCCGCGCGGCGGCGAAGAACCGCTCGCCCTCTCCTCCCGCCAAGTCGGCGACGGCGATGGCTGCACCCGCCAGATCTGCGGGTTGCCAGTTGCGCGCGACCAGCGTCAGCGATCCGGCAGCCGTGCCCTCGGCGACCAGCGCGGACATCTCCGAGCAGAGCTCCGCGGCAAAGACCGTGACATGGGCGCCGGAGGCGGCCAGCAGCTCGGCCTTCCAGGCGGCTGCGTCGCTGCCGCCGGCAACGACCGCGCGGGCACCGTCGAGGTCGATGAACAGGGGCAACCGCGCCAGCGGCGCCATCCGGCAGGGGCGGCGCTCAGCCGGTCTTCTTGAGCTGGGCATGGTCGATGATCCTTTGGACCTCGGCGCGGCAGGATCCGCAGTTGGTGCCGGCGCGGCAGGCGGCGCCGACGGCGTCGACCGTGGTGCAGCCGGCGCGCACCACCGCGTCCACGATGCGGTTGAGGCCGACGGTTTCGCAGGAGCAGACGATGGCGCCTGGATCCTCGCCGCCGGCACCGGCGCGGCCGGCAAGCAGCCGCTGGCGGTCGGCGGCGTCGAGCACGCCCGCCCGCAGCCACTGGCAGGCCCATTCTCGCGACACCGCGACCGGCGTCGCGCAGAGGTAGAGCAGGCCCGCGACCCGACCGTCTCGGAGGATGGCAAGGCGCGCGCGGCCGGTCACGCTGTCCTGGTAGAGCAGCGATTCGGTATCGTCTGTGACCGGTCCGAACAGGCGGCCGGCGAGCGCGCCCAGGTCGGGAGCAGGACCTGTGTCGGCGAGCTCGACCCGCCAGCCGCCCTGGGCGCGGGCTAGCGCCCAATAGGCAAGCCCGCTTGCATCGGGGTGCGCGACGGAGACCGCGAAGCCGTACCAGCCGGCGCGGAACCGGCGCAGAGCCACCGGCATCGCCTTGAACTCGGGCTGGCCGGAGACGGGATCGGTGTTGGCCGCGATCAGCGTGTCGACCCGGGCGGCCGAGGCGAAGCGGTCGGTCCAGTGCATCGGAACGAACACCCGTCCCGGCCGCTGGCGGTCGGTGATCAGCACCCGCACGATGACCCGGCCGTGCGGGCTTTCGACCTCGGCCAGGTCGGCGGGCCTGAGCCCGAGCCGCATCGCGTCCTGCGGCGCGACCTCGACGAAGGGCTCGGCGAGGTGCTGCATCAGGCGGGGCGTCTTGGCCGTGCGAGTCATGGTGTGCCACTGGTCGCGCACGCGCCCGCTGTTGAGCACGAACGGCCAGGCACCGCGCGCCAGCGCCGCCGGCAACCGGGGCGGCGTCGGCACCATCCGCGCCTTGCCGTCCGGATGGCAGAAACGGCCGTCGGCAAAGAAACGGCGAGGGCCGGCGCCGTGCCTGGGCACCGGCCACGGCGTCGGTTCCAACGCGTCGTAGCGGGCCGCATTCAGTTCGGCGAGCCCGCCGAGGTCGAGATCACGGCGGCCATCGTTCTCGAACGCCGTCAGTCCCGCATATTCCCGGAAGATCGCCGCGGGCCCGTCATAGGCGAAGGCGTTGCCATAACCAAGCCGGCGCGCGAGCTCGCAGATGATCCACCAGTCCGGCCGCGCACCGGCACCCTCGCCCTCGCTGCGCCCCGGCAACGGACTGAACGCGCGCTGGCGGGAGATGCGGCGTTCGGAGTTGGTGACAGTGCCGTCCTTCTCGCCCCAGGCAGCGGCGGGAAGGAGTACATCGGCGAGGCGGGCCGTGTCGGTGTCGGCGGTGACGTCGGCGATGGCGACGAAAGGGCAGGCTTCCAGCGCCGCCCTCACGACGTCGGCCTCCGGCATGCTGACCACCGGGTTGGTCGCCATGACCAGCAGCGCTTTGATCCGGCCGTCGCCGACCGCGCGGAACAGGTCGACCGCCTTCAGCCCCGGCCTGTCCGCAATCGCCGGCGATCTCCAGAACCGCTGCACCCGGTCGCGATCGGCGGGATCGTCCAGGCTCATATGGGCGGCGAGCTGATTGGCGAGCCCGCCGACCTCGCGCCCGCCCATGGCGTTTGGCTGGCCGGTGACCGAGAACGGGCCCATGCCGGGCCTGCCGATCCGGGCGGTGGCGAGGTGGCAGTTGAGGATGGCGCCGACCTTGTCGGTGCCGGCGCTGGACTGGTTGACGCCCTGGGAGAACACGGTGACCGTCTTCGCGGTCTCGGCGAACCAGCGGTAGAACAGCGCCAAGTCTTGCCCGCCAAGCCCCGTCGCCGCGGCCGCCCCGTCGGCGCCGACCGCCTGGGCCATCGCCAGCGTCTCGGCCAGCCCCTCGACATGGGCGGCGATGTAGGCCTGGTCGATGGCGCCCGCGTCCCGCAGATTGTCGAGCAGCCCGAGGAACAGCGGCACGTCGGAGCCCGGGTTCAGCGCCAGGTGCAGGTCGGCGATCCCGCAGGTCGCCGTCTCTCGCGGGTCGACCACCACCACCCGCATCTCCGGCCGCGCCGCCTTGGCTGCCGCCAGTCGCTGGTAGAGGACAGGATGGCACCAGGCGAGGTTGGAGCCGACCAGCACCACAAGGTCGGCAAGCTCCAGGTCCTCGTACACGCCGGGCACGGTGTCGGCGCCGAAGGCCCGGCGGTGGCCGGCGACGGTGGACGCCATGCACAGCCGCGAGTTGGTGTCGATGTTGGCCGAGCCGATAAAGCCCTTCATCAGCTTGTTGGCGACGTAATAGTCCTCGGTCAGCATCTGCCCGGAGACGTAGAAGGCGACGCTGTCCGGGCCGTGCGCGTCGATCGCATCACGGAAGGCCCGCGCGGTCCGATCGAGCGCTTGGCTCCAGGTCGCCGGTGCACCGTCGACCATCGGGGTCAGCAGCCGGTCGGAGAGGTCGAGAGTCTCGCCGAGCGCCGCACCCTTCGAACAGAGCCGGCCGAAGTTCGCCGGATGGTCGGGATCGCCGGCGATGGCGACGTTGCCGTCCGGCTCGCGGGTCGCGATTACGCCGCAGCCGACCCCGCAATAGGGGCAGGTGGTGCGGACCGCAGCACGCCTCATGTGCGCGCAGACCAGGATGCGAGCGAGGCGGCGTCGATCTGCACCCGGTCGTCATGGAGCCGCACCCGCAGCGTCGGCACCCGCCCCTCGTCCGCGCCGCGGACCTGCCCGTCGGTGAGGCTGATGACCCAGTTGTGCAGCGGACAGGTGACGCCGTCGCCGTGGACGATGCCCTGGCTCAGCGGCCCGCCCTTGTGCGGGCACCGGTCCTCCAGGGCGAACACCCGGTCGTCGGCGGTGCGGAACAACGCCAGGCAGCCGGCCGGCGTCTTCACCACCCGGGCGCCCTGGCGCGGGATGTCGCCCAGGCTGCCGAGGTCGATCCAGCTACTGACGACGACGTTCATGCCAGCGCCTCCTCCAGCATGCTCAGGTCCGCCATCGGCCGGAACTCGTGGGCATCGCGGCCGGCGGCGCGTTCGGCCCAGGGGTCGTGCTGCGAATGGCGCTGGGAGAGCAGGAAGCGATCGTAGAGCGCCCGACGGCGCTCGACGTCGTCCACGACCTGGGCGCGGATGGTGTCGATCCCGACCCGGGCCGCCCATTTGTAGATGCGCTCGAGGTAGCGCCCCTGCTCGCGGTAGAGCTGGACCAGGGCGGCGCAGTATTCGATCACCTCGTCCTCGGTCGCCACCTTGCACAACACCTGGGTCTGGCGAACGTGCAGGCCTGCGGCGCCGGCGAAGTGGAGCTCGTAGCCGCTGTCGACGCAGATCACCCCGAAGTCCTTGCAGGTGGCCTCGGCGCAGTTCCGCGGGCAGCCGGAGACGCCCATCTTCACCTTGGCCGGCGTCCACGAGCCCCAGAGGAACTTCTCCATCCGGACCCCGAGGCCGGTGGAATCCTGAGTGCCGAACCGGCACCAGTCGGTGCCGACGCAGGTCTTCACCGTACGCAGGGCCTTGGCATAGGCGTGGCCGGAGACCAGCCCGGCCTTACCGAGGTCGGCCCAGACCGCCGGCAGGTCCTCCTTGCGCACGCCCAAGAGGTCGATGCGCTGGCCGCCGGTGACCTTGACGCTGGGGATCTCGAACTTGTCGACCACGTCGGCGATGGCACGCAGCTCGTTCGCCGAAGTCACCCCGCCCCACATCCTGGGCACGACCGAATAGGTGCCGTCCTTCTGGATGTTGGCGTGGACACGCTCGTTGATGAAGCGCGACTGGCTGTCGTCGCGATATTCGGTCGGCCAGGCGGCGAGCAGGTAGAAGTTGAGCGCCGGCCGGCACTTGGCGCAGCCGCCGGAGGTGGTCCACTCCAGCTCGTGCGTCACCGCCGGGATCGACTTCAGCTGCTTGGCGACGATCAGCCGGCGGACGTCGTCATGGCCGAGCTCGGTGCAGCCGCACATCGGCTCCACGGCGGCCACCGCATAGGCGTCGCCGAGGGAGGCCGCCAGCAGGTTCTCCACCAGATGGGTGCACGACCCGCAGGAGGCAGAGGCCTTGGTGTGGGCGCGGACGTCACCGAGCGACCTCAGGCCCTTCCGCGCGATCGTGCCGGTGATCACGCCCTTGCATACGCCGTTGCAGCCGCAGATCTCCGCATCATCCGGCAAGGCTGCAACGGCCGCCATAGGGTCCAGCGGGGCGCCCCCCGCGAAGCCCTGGCCGAAGATCAGGGTTTCCCGCATCTCGCGGATGTCGACGGCCTTGCGCAGCTGGTCGAAGAACCAGGGTCCGTCGGCGGTATCCCCGTAGAGCACCACGCCGAGAATGCGGTGGTCCTTCAGCACGAGCCGCTTGTAGATGCCCGCGGCGGCGTCGCGGAACACGATCTCCTCGCGGTCCGGCCCGTCGGCGAAGTCGCCGGCGGAATAGAGGCTGATGCCGGTGACCTTGAGCTTGGTGGCGGTGACCGAGCCGGTGAAGGCTGCTTCCTCGTCACCGGTCAGCCGCAGCGCGATCACCTTTGCCATCTCGTAGAGCGGCGCCACCAGGCCGTAGCAGGTGGCGCGATGCTCGACGCACTCGCCGACCGCATAGACGTCCGGATCGGAAGTCCGCATCTGGTCGTCGACCAGGATGCCGCGGTTGACCGCGAGCCCCGCCTCCTTGGCCAGTGTGGCGTTGGGCCGGATGCCGACCGCCATCACCACGATGTCGGCGGGAAACTCGGTGCCGTCATCGAGCCGCACTGCCTCGACCCGGTCGGTGCCGACGATGGCATGGGTGTTGGCGCGGGTGTGGACGGCAATGCCGCGGGCGGCGATCGCCCGCTCCAACAGGTAGCCCGCCGACGGGTCGAGCTGGCGCTCCATCAGGGTCGGCATCAGGTGGACGACCGTCACCTCCATCCCCTGCGCCTTCAGCCCGGCGGCGGCCTCCAGGCCGAGCAACCCGCCGCCGATGACGACGGCGCGACCGCCGCCACCTGCCGCCACGCGCAGCATCGCCTCCACGTCGTCGAGGTCGCGGTAGGTGAGCACGCCCGGCAGGTCGGCGCCGGGGACCGGCACGATGAAAGGGTTGGAGCCGGTGGCGATCAGCAGCGTGTCATAGGGGGCGACGGTGCCGTCGCGGCCGGTGACAAACTTCGCCTCGCGGTCGATGGCGACTGCCGGGTTGCCGCGCAGCAGGGTGACGCCGCGCCCGGCATACCAGTCGTCGCCATGGATGACGATGTCCTGGTAGGACTTCTCGCCCGAGAGCACGGGCGACAGCATGATCCGGTCGTAGTTGACCCTCGGCTCGGCGTTGAAGATGGTCACCTCGTAGCCACCGCCGCGGTCGAACAGATGCTCCAGCACCCGGCCCGGCGCCATGCCGTTGCCGATGACGACAAGTTTCCTGGTCATGGCTTGCCTCCCTCGCGCTTCATCGCCCGGCTCCCCGGCCCCCATCACGCAGCCCTCGCCGGCTTCTGCCGGGGCTTCGCCCCGCCCTCGTACTCCTCGAGGAAATCCAGGAGCTCGTGGCGGTAGGCGTAGTAGTCGGGGTGCTCGAGCAGCGCCTTGCGGCTGCGCGGGCGCGGGAGGTGGACGTCCATCACCTTGCCGATGCGGGCGGCCGGGCCGTTCGTCATCATCACCACCCGGTCGGCGAGCAGGATCGCTTCGTCGACGTCGTGGGTAACGCAGATCGCGGTGACGTGGGTGCGGGTCCACACCTCCATCAGCACCTCCTGCAGCTCCCACCGGGTCAGGCTGTCGAGCATGCCGAACGGCTCGTCGAGCAGCAGCAGCTTGGGCGAGAGGGCGAAGGCGCGGGCGATGCCCACCCGCTGCTTCATGCCGTTGGAGAGCGCGTGCGCCGGCCGGTGCATCGAGTCCGCCAGCCCGACCTGCTCCAGGTAGTACTCGACGATCTCGCGCCGCTCGGCGGGCCTCGCCCGCGGGTAGACCCGGTCGACGCCGAGCGCCACGTTCTCGCGGGCGGTGAGCCAGGGCATCAGCGACGGCGCCTGGAACACCACGGCGCGCTCCGGCCCGGCCGCCCGGACCTCCTTGCCGTTGAGCACGATGCCGCCGCCGGTGATGTCGCTGAGGCCGGCGACCATCGACAGTACCGTCGACTTGCCGCAGCCCGAGTGACCGATCAGCGAGACGAACTCGCCCTTCCTCATGATCAGGTCGAAGCCGTCGACGACGGTGAGCGGGCCTTTCGGCGTGGCGTAGGCCTTGCGGACGTCGAAGAACTCGACGTAGCGGTCGGTGATCGGCGAGGCCGCCGCCTTCCTCGCCGCCCGGGGCAACTCGTCGGCCTGGGTGATCGGCACCACGTTGGGCAGCGTGCGCGCGGTGCCGCCGCTGACGCGGTCGATGCCGACCTGCATCAGGTACTGGGTGACCGCGGCGCGCAGCTGCTTGAAGGCCGGATCGTCGTTCATCGCCGCCCGGTCACGCGGCCGCGGCAGCCGGACCTTGAACTCCGGCCCGAGCACCGCGTTCGGGCCGGGGTTTAGCGGAATTATTCGGTCGGCGAGGAGGATCGCCTCGTCGACGTCGTTGGTGATCATGACCACCGTCTTGCGCTCGCGCGACCAGATCTCCTCGATCTCGTCCTGCAGCTTCGCCCGCGTCAGCGCGTCGAGGGCCGACAGCGGCTCGTCGAGCAGCAGCAGCTCCGGATCCATGGCCAGCGCCCGGGCGACCGCGACCCGCTGGCGCATGCCGCCGGAGAGCTCGGCCGGACGGCGGTCGGCGGCGTGGGCGAGGCCGACCATCGCGATGGCGCGCCGGGTGCGGTCGCGGCGCGCCGCCCGGGTTTCGCCGGCGAAGACGCTGTCGACGGCGAGCGCCACATTGCCGGTGACCGTGAGCCAGGGCATCAGGGAGTAGCTCTGGAAGACGACGCCGCGTTCGGGGCCGGGGCCTTCGACCGGCTTGCCGCGAAAGGTCACGCTGCCTTCATCGGGTCTGGCGAGTCCGGCGATGGTGTTCATCAGCGTGGTCTTGCCGGAACCGGAGAAGCCGACGATGGCGATGAACTCGCCCTCCTCCACCTTCAGGTCGATCCCACCCAGCACCGGGGTCGCGCCGTGGGCGACTTTGACGCCCTTCAGTTCCAGGATGGCCATGGAGCGGCTCCTCAGCGGCTGGACGTGTAGGTGAGAGCGGACTGCAGCAGGGCCATCAGCCGGTCGAGCAGGAAGCCGATCAGCCCGATGGTCAGCACCGCGACCATGATCTTGGCCAGCGAGGAGGAGCTCCCGTTCTGGAACTCGTCCCAGACGAACTTGCCGAGCCCCGGGTTCTGCGCCAGCATCTCGGCCGCGATCAGCACCATCCAGCCCACGCCCAGCGAGAGCCGCAGTCCGGTGAAGATCAAGGGCAGCGCCGACGGCAGCACCAGCTTGGTCACCGTCTTCCAGGTCGGCAGCTGCAGCACCCGGCCGACGTTCATCAGGTCCTTGTCGACTGACGCCACCCCCAAGGCAGTGTTGATCAGGGTCGGCCACAGCGAGCAGAGGGTGACCGTGATCGCCGAGGTCACCAGGCTCTTCGGCAGCGAGTCCGAGGCATCGGGATAGACCGCGGCGACCACCATGGTGACCACCGGCAGCCAGGCCAGCGGCGAAACCGGCTTGAACAGCTGGATCAGCGGGTTGAACGCGCCGCCGATGGTGCGCGAGAGCCCGCAGCCGATGCCCAGCGGCACCGCGATCAGGGTCGCGAGCAGGAAGCCGAGCGCCACCGTCTTCAGCGAGGTGACGATCTGGTCGATGTAGGTCGGCCGCCCGGTGTAGTCGCGCCAGCGCACCCGATCATCGTTCCCCTCGGCGATCATCTCGGCATTGCGGCGAGCCTGCTCTGCGTGGAAGGCGTCGGCCTTTTCGCGCTCGGCGAGGTGGTCGTCCCACAGCACGCCAGCCTGGGCGGCGACCTCTGCCGGGCCTGGAATCGTCCCGAGCGAAGTCTCGACCCGCGGCGCGAGCACGGTCCAGAGCGCGAGGAAGATGCCGATTCCGAGCAGCGGCACCAGCAGGCTGTGCCAGAGCTCGCGCAGCTGCGGCTTCGGGCTGTCGCCGGCCGCCATTCGCATCAGGGGAGCAAGGAAGCCGAGGCCGAACACGCTGAGTGGGCCGGCGGCGCGGTTGATGCCGCGGTGGAGCCGCTCGCGGCGCTCGGCCCGCCGACGGTCTTCGGCCACATTCAGGGTCTCGTCGATGGTAGTCATGGTCGCAGCGTCTCCGTACAGGCGGGAATGCTCCTTTGGCAGATGAGGCTTGGGGATCAGCCGCCGGGGACGAGGTCGAGCCCGTCGACGCGCTGGTCGTCGCGCAGGCCGATGGCGAGGTCGCGCAGATAGGCGTTGGGCTGACGGCCGTCATAGGTGATGCCGTCGATGAAGGCGGCGGTGGGCTCGCGGAAGCCGTCGGTGTCCCAGGGAAAATCGCTCTCCTGGGCCTTGCCCTCCTCGACCAGCATGCGCGCGGCCTGCAGGTAGACGTCCGGCAGATAGACCTGCTCGGCTACGTCGAAATACCATTGGTCCGGCTTGCCTTCGGCGATCTGGCCCCAGCGGCGCATCTGGGTCAGGTACCAGATGGCGTCGGAGTAGAAGGGATGGGTCGCGTGGTGGCGGAAGAAGGTGTTGAAGTCCGGCACCGCGCGAACGTCGCCCTTCTCGTACTCGAAGGTGCCGGTCATCGAGGCGGCGATCACCGGCGCGTCGGCGCCGACATATTCCGGCCGCGCCAGGATCTCCACCGCCTCCATCCGGTTGGCGTTGTCGTTCTCGTCGAGCCAGATCGCGGCCCGGATCAGCGCCTTGACGATGGCCAGCGTGGTGTTGGGATTCTGCTCGACGAAGTCGGCCCGCAGGCCGAACACCTTCTCCGGGTTGTTCTGCCAGATTTCGTAGTCGGTGATCACCGGGACGCCGATGCCCATCGCCACCGCCTGCTGGTTCCAAGGCTCGCCGACGCTGTAGCCGGAGATGGTGCCGGCCTCCATGGTCGAGGGCATCTGCGGCGGCGGTGTCACGGACAGCAGGGCCTCCGCACCGATCTGACCGGAGACATCAGCGTCCGAATAGAAGCCAGGATGAATGCCCCCGGCAGCCAGCCAGTAGCGAAGTTCGTAGTTGTGGGTGGAGACGGGGAACACCATTCCGAGGTTGAAGGCGCGGCCCTGGTCCGCGAACTCGGAGATCACCGGGCGAAGCGCCTCGGCCGAGATCGGATGCACCGGCCACCCGTCGTCCCGGGACGGGATGTGCGGGCGCATCAGGGCCCAGACCTCGTTCGACACGGTGATGCCATTGCCGTTGAGGTCCATCGAGATCGGCGTGACGATATGGGCCGGGGTACCGTAGCCGATGGTCGCCGCCAAAGGCTGGCCGGCTAGCATATGGGCGCCGTCGAGCTCGCCGGTGATCACCCGGTCGAGCAGCACCTTCCAGTTCGCCTGCGGCTCGAGGGTGACGTAAAGGCCCTCGTCCCAGAAATAGCCGAGCTCCTGGGCCACCGCGAGCGGGGCCATGTCCGTGAGCTTGATGAAGCCGAAGGTCAGCTCGTCGACCTCGAGGTCCAGCATCTCGGCCTGCGCCGGCGCGGTGGTGACGAGCAGCACCGTGAGGGTCGCGATCAGGCGCCGGCGGTTGGGGCAGTCGGGAAGGAGGGTCATCGCGGACTCCGTGAAACACAAAAAAACGCTGCGACAGGACCAGCCTCGACCGAAGTCGAGCCCGATGATGTCGGCAGCGTTGCCGGCGCCCGTCGTTGGGCGCGTCAATGGGTGGAGGTGCGGCCGCCATTGGCCGGCAAGCCTAGTGAAGCAGGATGCGTGCCAAGCCGTTCTTGGCTTGGAAACCATTGCGCTTGCTCAAGCTGCCGCCGATCGGCCGATTGCTGCGCCTGCACAGCCCTGCTGCGATGCACAAATTTTGACCAGCAGCTGATTGCCCGGGATGCATCACCACCCTTAGTCACCACCCCTTAGTCCGGGCATGACGGGTGAGAGGGGCCGTCAGCCCACCGCCACCCCCAACGCCTGCAGATAGGCCGCCGCCTCCCGCGGATCGAAGATGGCGCCGTCGAAGAAGCCGTCGGGGCCGATCGTGAGTGTGCCGTGGGTGCCGGCGACGATGGTGGGCGCGCCGGCGGCGCCCTCGATCTTCCAGTCGGCCGCGGGCACGGTGATCCCGAGCGGGTCGAGGGCGGCGCGGCACAGGTCCGGCCGGAAAACAGCCTCGGCCGCCGCGGCGGCGGCCGGCGACCAGGTCGCCTGGCCCCAGCGGACCATCTGGGCGTGGAGCCAGACGGCATGGCTCGCCCACGGGAAGGTGGCGGCGCGACCGGCAAAGCGGATGTAGCCGTCGACGTCGCGGCTGCCGTCGGGCCCGCGCACCCGGCCGGCGAGCACGTCGGCGATGATCGCCGCCGGCACCCCGACCAGTGTGTCGGCGGCGAGCATCTCGGCCAGGGCGGGATGGTTGTGCGCATCGTCGGCCCACATGGCGGCCTTCTGACAGGCGCGGACCAGCGCCGCCACCGTCCGCGGATGGGCGTCGGCCCAGTCCTTGCGCATGGCGAGCGCCTTGTCCGGGCTGCCGCGCCAGATCTCGGCGGTGGCGGCGACGATCCGGCCGGTGCCGGCGGCCACCGCCAGGCTGTTCCACGGCTCGCCGACACAGAAGCCGTCCACCCGGCCGGAGGCGAGCGCATCGCCCATCAGCGGCGGCGGCAGGACGATCAGTTCGACATCGCGATCGGGGTCGACCCCCGAGGCGGCGAGCCAGTAGCGCAGCTCGTAGTTGTGGCTGGAGAAGGGGTAGACCATGGCCAGCACCGGCCGTGGCGCCCCGCGCTCCCGGCGCCGGACGATCCCCTTGGCAAAGGCGGCGCCCACGGCCGCCGGCGCCTGCAGCGAGATTCCCGCCCCTCCCATGTCCTCCAGCAGCGCATTGCTGACCGTGATCGCATTCCCGCCGGTGCCGAGCATCAGCGGCGCCACCATCGCCTGCTGCAGATAGTTGAGACCCAGGGTCGAGGCGATCGGCAGCCCGGCCAGCATCTGGGCGGCGTCGAGGTGGCCGACGAAGATCCGGTCGCGGATGTTGGCCCAGGAGATCTCGCGTACGAGCTCGAAGCGAATGCCCTCCTCGGCGGCGAAGCCCAGCCGGTCGGCGGCGACAATGATCGCGCAGTCGACCAGCGGCACGTAGCCGATTCGCACCACACCCACCTCGGGCGCTGTCGCGATCACAACCCGCCTCCCAGCAGGTCGGCCGCGGTGACCAGACTCTGCGCAACCTCAACGATGCGCTGGTTCTGGTTCATCGCCTTGCGCCGCATCAGCCGATAGGCCTCCTCTTCGCCGATCCCGCGCGCCTTCATCAGCAATCCCTTGGCGCGCTCGATCAGCTTGCGCTCGACGAGTTCGGTCCGCGCCTCGTCCAGTTCCCGGCGCAGCCGCCTGAACGCCTGGAAGCGATGGATCGCCATGTCGGCGATGGTGCGGACCCGTTCCTTGTGCAGACCGTTGACCACATAGGCCGAGACCCCGGCCTCGATCGCGGCGCGGGTCATCTCCGGGTCCGACTGGTCGACGAACATCCCCACCGCCCGGGTGCCGCTGCGCGAGACGCGCAGCACCTGCTCCAACGCGTCGCGGCTGGGGTTCTCCAGCGCGATCAGGATCACGTCGGGATCGATCGCCGTCACCCGCGCCTCCAGGTTGTGCATGTCGCTGATCCGCTCGATCAGACAGTCTCCGCCGGTGCGCAGGCCCTCCTCGATGATCGAGGCACGGATCGGCTCCTCGTCGATGATCAGCACACGGACATGCTCGGCGATGGCCATCGCGTCCTGGACGGGCGGGAGAGTGTTCACCAGCGCCGCAAGGCAAGTTCCGCGCCAGCGCCAGTCTGCACCCCGCGGCCGTGTCCGCCGGTTCCGGATGCCATGTCACTTGGGGACAAGCCGTTGGGCCGCGTGAGTGCAACCGCAATGTTGGCGCATCAGCTACGGCAATGAAACTGGCGGGCCGAAGCCGATGAAACGGAGAACTACATCTACGCTATACCCCTCCAAAATTGAGGCGCCGGCGAATGGCTACAATGGGGTGGGAAGGGGACTGGCAGCTTTTGTCTAATTTGGGTCGATGGACAGACGTCCAGCCCTCATTGGGAGGCCTGCAAAAAATCTGGCCTTTGAAGTTGCACTCCATGAACTCGGCTTATGGTGCCTTTCATGAAAGGCGGTCAATGTGAATGACATTCTCTTCCATAGGCCGAAACGCGGGACCACAATGAACTCGGACACTCTTAAATCTGCAGGGGCAGTCATCGATGCCTATGCTCGCCGCATCGTCGGCTGGCGGGTGAGCAGGACCGCCCATGCGAGCTTCGTCCTCGATGCTCTCGAACAGGCCCTGCACGAACGGCGGCCCGTCCATCGCGGCGGCTTGGTGCACCATTCCGACAGGGGGTCTCAATATGTCAGTATCCGCTACACCGAGCGCCTGGCCGAAGCGGGCATCGAGCCCTCTGTCGGCAGCGTGGGAGATTCCTATGACAATGCGCTCGCCGAAACGATCAACGGCCTCTACAAGGCCGAGGTGATCCATCGACGCGGACCATGGCGCTCGTTCCAGGCCGTCGAGTTCGCCACGCTGACCTGGGTCGACTGGTTCGACAATCGCCGGCTGCTGGAGCCCATCGGCAACATCCCGCCGGCCGAAGCCGAGGAACGCTACTACGCCACGCTGGAAGAACCGGCCATGGCAGCGTAACTCAAACCATATGGCCTCCGGCAAACCCGGGGCGGTTCAAACAGGGACACCGCTGATCTTCACCGTGATCCCGAGTTCTTCCTCGAACTCGCGAATGACGGCCGCCTCCGCCGTCTCGCCGAACTCAACTGTGCCGCCGAGCGGGCGGACGCCCTTCACGCGCCCGGCATCGACCAAGACCTCGGCAGCGAGGAGCTTCCCCTCGCGCCATTGAAGGCCCAAGGCCTTCAAACGGATGCTCGGTGCTGGGCGCCAGATGACCATGCGACGGGCATAAGGTGATACGAAAGCTTAAGTAACCGAGGTCCGCTTTCGGGAAGGCCTTCCATATGCCGTAGTGTCGGGAAGGAGGTCGACTCCTGCCGTCTCCGACTAGCGCGCGGTTCGCGAGCCTCGACGGCTTAACCGGGGTGATGGGGTGGACGCCCCCCGGCGGCATCGATGTGCCAAAGTGGAGGTGTTGAACACACCACTTGAGGAGGCGCCCGTGTCGGAAGTTAGCACAATTGGTCTGGATATTGCGAAGAACGTTTTCCACGCGCACGGCGCGGATGCGGGCGGTCGAGCGCTATTCGGCCGGAAGATCGGTCGCACGAAGTTGCTGGAGTTCTTCGCCCGGCAGCCACGATGTCTGGTAGCATTGGAGGCCTGCGGCGGTGCGCACCACTGGGCGCGTGAACTCACCCAGATGGGTCACGAAGTGAAGCTGATCCCGCCGGCCTACGTGAAGCCCTTTGTGAAGCGGAACAAGAACGATGCGGTCGATGCCGAGGCCATCTGCGAGGCTGCCCAGCGGCCGAGTATGCGGTTCGTGGCGATCAAGAGCGAGGAGCAACAGGCATCAGCCCTGGTGTTCCGAACCCGGGACCTGCTGGTGCGGCAGCGCACCCAGTTGATCAACGCCATCCGCGGGCATCTGACGGAGTATGGCTGGGTCGCTCCAAAAGGTCCCTCGCATGTGGCAATGCTCAGCCACCTGCTCAAGGGCGCAATGGGCTCATCGCTTCCAGAGGCAGCCAGGCCCATGTTCCGCACGATGCTCGGCCTGCTGGAGGTGTTGAACTCAAAGATCGTCGAACTGGACAAGGAGATCGCGCGGCGCGCCCGCGAGGACACGATCGCCAGACGGCTCATGACCATACCTGGCGTGGGTCCGATCACGGCCACTGCGATTGCCGCCCTGGCTCCGCCGGCCGAGACGTTCACCAGAGGACGAGACTTCGCCGCGTGGTTGGGTCTGGCACCACGGCAGCTCTCGAGCGGAGGCAAGCAAAAGCTGGGATCGATCACCAAGATGGGCGAACGAACGTTGCGGCGCCTTCTCATCATCGGATGCAGTGCGGTCGTGCTGCAGGCGAGCAAACGAGGCGCGCCGGCCGGTTCATGGCTTGAGCAGATGATGGCACGCAAGCCGCGTATGCTGGTCACGGTCGCACTGGCCAACAAGACGGCGCGGATCGTCTGGGCGCTGCTCATCAAGCAAGAGGATTACAAAGCTCCGGTCGCTGCTACGGCGTAAGCCAAGGCGGACCAGAGGTCGTCGGAGACGGAGTCGGTCGAAGGAAGGTATGGCGCAACAGTCGGCGAGACGGGGCCGGAAAACCAGGGCAATCCACTGTGCCGCGAGCACGCTGTGGGTGATATGGATCCAGTCCGCGAACTCCCATACGGGCCCGCAGCCTCAGGTGCTGCATCAGAGGCCGGACAGATGGCAGCATCCGACTACGCAAACCTTCAAGAAACCGCTTGCGTCTTACGGGGCGTCCACAGATGGATTGCGGACTGCGACACTGGTCAATTGATTCAGAAAGCCGACACTATGGTCCCATTTGACGTGTCAGTTTCAATCAATGTTCAGAACGGCCTTGCCCGAAATTTCCCTGCGCATGAATCGTTCGGCAACATTTCCGATGTCATGCCAAGACGATTCCACCTCGATTCTCGGTCGTAGGGTGCCTGCACTTACAAGTCGCAGCAAGCGCTCCAAGCCCTCGTTCACCGGATTGCTCAGGAACAGGGGGAGCAGGAAGAACCCGACCATTCGCGTTCGTCCTAGCATATAGGCTTCCGGCTCCAAGACCGTGGGTGTTTTGCTGGAGTTTCCGAAGCTGACGCATACACCTTCGCGGGTGACTGCATTCATTGCATTGGCGAGAGCTGCGCCCCCGACTGATTCAAGAATCAGATCGAAGGGGCCATGCGCCGCCGCCTCGGCTAGATCCTCGCTGACGATGACGGCGGTTGCACCGTCGCCCTTGACTTGCTCAAGCTGCGACTCTCGCCGGACGGCTCCTACGACAAATGCGCCCGAGGCCGCCGCAATTTGAACGGCCATATGGCCGACGCCCCCGGATGCACCGCTAATGAGCACCTTCTTTCCGGCCAACAATCCGCCTTCGGCGAGGCACCATAGAGCTGTGAGACCGGCGATCGGGAGCGTCGACGCAACTGCGGTCGAAATCTCATCCGGCAGCACGGCTATATGGTTCGGAGAAACGCACACGGTCTCCGACCAGGCTCCCCCATTCAAATATCCGACCACACGGGTTCCCTCAGTCGGTCCCAGCCCAACCAGTGTTGCCCGCTGCACCGTTCCGGCAAAGTCCCATCCCGGTCGCGCCCCATCCGGGGCCTTTGTCATTGCAAAGCGAAGCTCGCCTTGATTCAGGGAGATCGATTCAACGCGAACGACGACTTGATCCGGTCTCGGGGAAACTTCCGGAACGTCTCGCACCGCAAGGCGCGAGGGGCTGGATGTATTGACGACAATTGAGCGCATGGCCTATCTCGCCGCCTGCGAGCCGGGCTCCAGCCACTCAGACCGATTCTCGCGGATGAATGCCTGGAGGGAGCGCGGCTTGTCGCCGCCGACCGTCTCCACGGTGTCGGAACACTCGCCAAAATCGCCATTCTGGACGCGCCGATAGAGGCTGTCGAGAACACCTGCGATCCATGGCGACATTCCATTCAGGGCTTCGGCGAGCGGCTGGTCGATAGCCTCGATTGTGGTGCCTATCTCCGATGAAAGAAGTTCCGCGACCTCCTGCATCGTAATGCCCTGTCGCCCGGTGATGGTGTAGTGCTGTCCGTGATGGGTATCAGGGTCGAGGAGCGCCTTGACCGCAACCTTCGCTATGTCGCGCGTATCCACCCACGCAATTCGCGCGCCGCCCGATGGCATGCGAAGGACGCGACCACTCCGGATCGCGTTCAAGAAGTGGCGTGGATCGGTGAGGTCCTGATGAAACCAGGATGGACGCAGGTTCGTCCAGCGTGTGGCATTCGCCATGACCGCTTCCTCCACCCGGCGGACCCAACTGTCATTCGTATCCCTTTCGGCACTCTGTTCCGAAAGCAGCACTATTTGGCTACCCGGACTTAGCTGAATGAGCCCGGCGACTAAATCTTCAGCTTCCTGAAGATCGGGTCGCATGAGGTAGATCGCATCGACGTCCGCAACTGCATCGCGCCAAGTTCCAGCTTCACGCCAGTCGAACCTGACTGGTCGAGCGGCAGTATCGAACTCGCTGCTCTCGGGCAGGGATGACCCGGCCTTTACCTCGACTTCAGGCTCGGCGGCCAGTTGCCGCACCACCTCACGGCCGGTCTTGCCGCGAGCCCCAGTGACCAGAACGGTGCGGGTCATGCGACTTTCCTCTGGCTAAGGGCAGGATAGTCCGTGTAGCCGGTTTGGTCGCCGCCGTAGAATGTCGCCGGATCGGGCGTGTTGAACGGGCCGCCAGCGCGGATGCGGGCGTCAAGGTCGGGATTTGCGAGCCATGCCGTGGCAAGGGCGACGGCATCGGCAATCCCGGACTCGACCGCCTCCGATGCCGTCTCGGGTGTAGCGGGGAAAGCATCGGGTGCCGGGTGTGGATTGAGAATGAACGTGGTCGACCAGGCGGCACGCAGCTTCTTCGTCAGATCCCGGGCGCCGACCTCGACCAGATGAATATAGGCGAGTTTCTGCTGGGCTAAGCCTGCCAGGAGGGCGAGGTAGATCGGCTCGGGATCGCTTTCGACAATGTTGTTGAAGGGGCTTGCCGGCGAAAGTCGGATGCCAGTGCGCTCCGCGCCGATGACGTTCGCAACGGCGGCCACGACCTCGACAGCGAAACGGATGCGGTTCGGTATCGACCCGCCATAGTTGTCGGTTCGGGTGTTGGTGTTGTCAGCAAGGAACTGATGGACAAGATAGCCGTTCGCGCCGTGGATTTCGACGCCGTCGAAGCCTGCCTTAATGGCGTTGCGCGCCGCAGCGGCGAAATCGCCAACCGTTGTCCCAATGTCATCGGCGGTCATCTCGCGTGGAATGGGATGATCGAGGAGTCCCTCGCCGGTAAACAACTTCTCGCCGGACGCAATCGCCGATGGTGCCATCGGCAGGGCATTGTCTGGGTAGAGGTTGGGATGTCCGATGCGGCCGGTATGCGTGAGTTGAGCGAAGATGCGGCCACCCTTGGCATGGACCGCGTCAGTGACGGCCCGCCATGCCTCGATCTGGTCGGCCGAATGCAGGCCCGGCGTGTTGATGTATCCCTGCCCGATCATGCTGGGCTGGATGCTCTCGCTGATGATGAGGCCCGCGCTTGCCCGCTGCGCGTAATACTCGGCCGTGAGAGCCGTAACGAGCCCCTCTTCAGTTGCCCGGCTCCGGGTCATGGGTGCCATGAATAGACGGTTCGGCAGTTGCAGGTTTCCGAGGGCGATGGGATCGAACAAGGTGCTCATGCAGGGTCTCCGTAGATGCTTGAGTGGATCAAGCATTACGCTGACACAACTGCTTGAGTGAATCAAGTACCTTGTGCGAGGTCGTGTTGCGGCCGCCCGTTCAGGCCGTCCACTGCGCCAGAAAGGGGTAAACCGCCCACGCATGTCCTGCCCGATATCTCCCTTGAGTCGATCAAGCAATTGGGGATAGAATGGCGTTATGGCTATCCCTTCCGGTCCAGTTACACCGTCCTCCGATGCCGAGCGCGCGATGTTCGATTTCGTCGACGCCTATGATCGCGCCTATGAAATCGCGGCAGCGCAACATGACATGACCGTGGCGCAGGCGTGTGTCCTAGGCAGAATCAGCAGGCCACGCGGAATGGGAGACCTCGCCGAAGAACTTCGCTGCGATGCTTCCAACATCACCCAGATCGTAGCGCGGCTTGAGGCTCGCCAATTGATCGAGCGAAATGCCAACCCTGATGATCGACGTTCACGCCAGCTCACGCGCACGCCCGCCGGCGATGCCCTCAATACAGCGTTTGAGCAATCCTTCGAGTTCGCCAGAAATGCTTCGGCCAAGCTCACCGCCGATGAGCAAGACCAACTCGCACTTTTGCTGAGCAAGGCGCTTGGTCGAGCATCGGCGAATGACTGATTCTGTCCGTCAACTGTGATCTCGTTGCAGCTTCCCGAGTGCATCGGCCGCCGGTTTGCCAGATCGGTCAAGTTGCTAGCGACCCTGACACGACCTCCAGCTAGGTGGTAATCCATGCAACGTCCGCTTCCGAGAAGCTTGTGAAGCGTCCGGAATGGCCGAAATGGGGTCGCAAGCCGCCATCGCCGCTCGCAAAATTGTATCGGGCTGTAGCGTAGAATCGGCGGCTTACCATCTCACCCGGTCGAATACGGTGATCGGCGGCAATATCGCGCCATAGAGGGCAATCGGCGGTGTTTGGCGGAGGGGAAGGGATTCGAACCCTCGATGCGAGTATTACCCGCATAACGGTTTAGCAAACCGCCGCCTAGCAATTTGCATTTTCTGCAAATTGCCTCGAAACCCGCAGGATTGCTGGAGAAATGCCGCCGGCACGGGCGGCAGGGATGGAACGGAACAGGGGTTTCGTTCGGCGCGAAACTTGGCACATGGAGATGGTGATGAGCGCAAGCGAAAGGGATTGGATCGGAGATGATCGCTACCCGCTTGCCGGGCTGCGGTGCGATCGCTGTTGGTATTGGCGTCGCTGCCACGAATCAACGCGTCGGCGGCGGCGCTGCATCAACAGCCGAAGCGCTGAACAGGGAAACCTGACGTATGCGAGCTACTGCTGTCCAGAGTTCGAAGAAGGGCAACCCGCCGGCACCGCGCCGGCATGATGGAGGGTGAGAGATGCCGTTCGATAGCCTGCCTGAGATCATGCACACGATGCTGCAGCCGCCCTACCGCTGGGGGAACGAGAAGCTCGCCCGGCT
>JBHJOG010000049.1:0-24939 GCA_050329975.1 Alphaproteobacteria bacterium
TCCGGTAAGAGAGCGCGCGCTCGCCGATGACCGCCGCCACCCGGGTGGCGGATCCCTGGACGCCATAGTCCAGCAGATGGGCATAGGCCTCCGGCGCCTTGCCGAAATCGAGGATCCGCACGATGCCGCAGTCATGCGCCTTGTCGCGCAGCCGGCCGAAATGCCGGTTGTCGCGGGGCAGCACGGCCGCCCCGCCGGCGACGACGCCGGTGAGCAGCTCGCCCTTCGCCTCGGCGATGGCCTCGACGCTGGCGAAGTTCTCGATGTGGACCGCCTCGATGCTGGTGATGACCGCGACATGGGGCTGGATCAGACCGGCGATGGCCCGCAACTCGCCGGCGTGGTTCATCCCGGCCTCGAACACCCCGAAGTCGCATCCGACCGGCATCCGCGCCAGCGACAGCGGCGCGCCGATCTCGTTGTTGAGGTTGCCCCGCGAGGCGACGGTCCGTCCCTGGGCGCTGAGCGCCAGCCGCAGCGCCTCCTTGGTGCTGGTCTTGCCGACGCTGCCGGTGACCGCGACCACCCGCGCCGCGGTCCTGGCTCGTGCCGCGCGGCCCAGGCCGGCGAGCGCGGCCATGGTGTCGGCGACCCGGATCAGCCGCGGGTCGTCGTCGGCGACCTGGTCCGGCGTGCGGGCGACGATGGCGCCGGTCGCCCCGGCGGCGAACGCCGCCGCCACGTGGCGGTGGCCATCGTGATTGGGACCCTTCAGCGCGACGAACAGGTCTCCGGCCGCCGCCGTGCGGCTGTCGATCGAGACGCCCTGCGCGGCCCAGGCGCCGCGTGCCGTGCCTTGGACGGCTGCGGCCGCCTCGGCGGCGGTCCATAGCGGGGTTGGGCCGGATTCCGCCATCAGGCGCTGCCCAGGCGGGCGGCGCGGTCGGCGATGGCCTGGCGGGCGACGAGCCGGTCGTCGAACGGCCGGGTGACGCCCTTGGCTGTCTGGCCGGTTTCGTGGCCCTTGCCGGCGATCAGGACCAGATCGCCGGGCGCCGCCAGCTCGATCGCGGTGGTGATGGCGTCGGCGCGGTCGCCGATCTCGGTCGCATCGGGACAGGCGGCGACAATGCTGGCGCGGATCGCCGCCGGCTCCTCCGTGCGCGGGTTGTCGTCGGTGACGATGGGGAGGTCGGCAAGGCGGGCGGCGATGGCGCCCATCATCGGCCGCTTGACGGTGTCGCGGTCGCCACCGCAGCCGAAGACGACGATCAGCCGACCCGGCGCGTGCGCGCGCAGGGCCTGCAGCGCCGCCTGCAGCGCTTCCGGTTTGTGGGCGTAGTCGACGATCACCTCGGCGCCGTTGATCCGGCCGACCGGCTCCAGCCGTCCGGGCACGCCGGCCAGCCGCTCCAGCGCCACGACGGCAGATACAGGTTCGGCGCCGGAAGCAAGCACCAGCCCGAGGGCCGCCATCGCGTTCTCGACCTGGAAGCTGCCGACCAGCGGGATGGTGACCCTGTAGCAGGCGCCAAGCACCTCGAGAGTCGTGCGCTGTCCGCCGGAAACCGGCTGCAGGTCGATCAGCCGGATCGCCTGGCCGTTGCGGCCGAAGTCGAGGAGCCGATGCCCGCGGCCGGCGCAGATCTCGCGGAGCGCGGCAAACTCCGGCACGTCCGCGTTGAGCACGGCGCTGCCGCCTGCGGGCAGCAGCTCAGCGAACAGGCGGGCCTTCGCCGCCAGGTAGGCGGCCATGGTCGGGTGATAGTCCAGGTGGTCGTGGGCGAGGTTGGTGAAGGCGGCGGCGGCGAAGCGCACGCCGTCCATGCGGTACTGGTCGAGCCCGTGGCTCGACGCCTCCATCGCGAGGTGGGTGATGCGGTTGGTCTCGACGAGGCCGGCAAGCCTGTGGTGCAGGGTGATGGGGTCGGGGGTGGTCAGGCTGCCGGCCTCGTCGAGCTCGGGTGCCTGGATGCCGAGGGTGCCGAGGCTGGCGGCCCGCAGTCCAAGCAAAGTCCAGATCTGTCGCGCGAAGGCGACCGTGGAAGATTTTCCGTTGGTGCCGGTGACGCCGGCGACGAAATCGGGCTGGCGGCCGTAGAAGGCGGCCGCCATCAGCGCCAGCGCGCGGCGCGGGTTCGGCGTCTCGACGATGATGCCCGGGGCGCCGGCCTCGACGCCCGGTGCGGACAGGACCGCACTGGCGCCGGCGGCCAGCGCGCCGGCGATGAAGGCACGGCCGTCCGTGCGCGTGCCGGGCAGGGCGGCAAACAGGTGGCCGGGCCTCACCGCGCGGGAATCGGCAGTCAGCCCGGTCACCTCCGGGTCCTCGCCCGGACCGGGGAGACCTGCCGCGCGGGTGAGCGCGGACAACCGCATCGCCATCTCCTCCGTCGCCATCATTGGATCGCGACCGCCATCTGCATCGCCGCGGCGGTCTCCGCGGACTCCTCGTCCACCGGCATCACGCCCAGCATCGGCCCGATGCGGCTGACTACCCGGCTGACGATCGGCGCCGAGACCCAGCCGCCGGTGGCGTAGCCGTGGGTCGACTGGTTGCCCTGCGGCTCGTCCAGTGTCGCCAGCACCACATAGCGGGGCGCGGTCATCGGAAACACGCCGATGAAGGACGACAGCCGCGCGTTCCGGTCATAGCCGGCGCGACCCGCCGCCTTCTCGGCCGTCCCGGTCTTGCCGCCGACGAGATAGCCGTCGGCGTTTGCCCGCCCATAGCTCTCGCTCACCACCAGCCGCATCAGCCGCCGCATGATGTCGGACACCTGTTCGCTGATCACCCGACGGCCCTCGATCGCCGCCGGATCGTCCTGGCGCACGATTGTGGCCGGCACCAGCACGCCGCCGTTCGCCACCGCCGCGTAGCCGCTGACCGTCTGCAGGGGCGAGACCGCGAGGCCGTGCCCGAAGGCGATGGTCAGCACGTTGATGTCGCGCCAGGGGCTCGGCACCAGCGGGGCGCCGACCTCTGGCAGCTCGATCGGCGACCGCTCCAGCATGCCCAGCGCCTGCATGAAGGCCGACTGCCGCTCGGAACCGGCGGCGCGCGCCATCAGCGCCGATCCGATGTTGGACGAGTAGACGAGGATTTCGGCGACATTGAGGGGCCGGTGCTTGGCGAAGAAGTCGCGAATGGTGAAGCGTCCGATCGTCAGCGGGCGGCTGGCGTCGAACACCGACGAGACGTTGACCAGGCCGTATTCGAGCATCATCGCGGTGTTGAAGACCTTGAACACCGAGCCCATCTCGTAGACGCCGAGCGTATTGCGGTTGAAACGCGAGGTCTCGTCGGCCTCGGCCGGGTAGTTCGGATCGAAGTCGGGCAGCGAGACCATCGCCACCACTTCGCCGGTTTCCACGTCCATCACCACGCCGGAAGCGCCGATCGCCGAGAATTCATCAGCGCCGCGGGCTAGTTCCTCGCGCAGGATGTGCTGGACGCGCAGGTCGATGGACAGCCTCAGCGGACCCTGGCCGGAGAGCAGGAACTCGTCGAAAGTCTGTTCGACGCCGCTGAGCCCGTGGCCGTCGACGTCGGTGAAGCCGACGACATGCGCGGTCAGCGAGCCTTGCGGGTAGATGCGGCGCGGCTCGTCCAGGAAGTAGAAGCCGGGCACGCCGAGACGGTGCACGGCGAGGAACTGGGCCGGCGTCAGGTTGCGCTCCAGCCAGATGAACTGGCGGTCCAGCGACAGCCTGGCCCGGATCGCGTCGGCGTTCAGGTCCGGCAGCACGGACAGCAGCCGCGCCGTCGCGGTCTCCACATTCAGGATCTCGCTCGGGTTGGCGTAGAGCGACTTGGTGACGACGCTGGTCGCGAGCAACAGGCCGTTGCGGTCGACGATGTCCTCGCGGGTGGCGGTGGCGACCACCGCTGCGCTGGGCTCGCGCGCTTCCACCATCGCCGGACCGATCACCATGGCGTCGACCAGCCGACCGGCCACGGCCATGAACCCGACTGCGAACACGATCCCGGCCACCAGCAGCCGGGTGCGTCCCATCTCGACCGACCGCGAGGCCGGGATCTCGTTGGTGCGTCCGCCGTTGTGACGCAGGTCGACGCCCGCGCGCAGCGGCTGCGACTGGCGCGCCGTCGGTTTGTTGCGCGCGCGATGCAATCTCATTGGCCAATCCCCCGCGGGAACAGCACCGCCGCGGTCGCGCCACCTGCGGGCGAGCCACCTGCGGTCATGACCGCCGGCCGCTCGTGCAGCACGTTGGCGATCAGCGCGCCTATCGCGTCGTCCGGGCCGCCGGCAGCGGCTGCGGGCTCGGGCGCGGCCCGGCCGGCGGGAACCAGGGCCAGCTCCGGCGCCGGCGGCTGCACATCGGCGTCGGCCATCAGCAGACCGTCGGCCGCCTCCTCGACGATGGACGGCGGCGTCCGGCTGCCGGGGGCCGGGTCACGCTCCGGCGTGAGCGCGGGCGGCAACGGGACTGCGCCGTCGGGACCGGGCCGGGGCGGGATCGGTGCGACCTGGCCGGCCGCCATCGGGATGTCCGCCAGGGCCACGATGTCGCGCACCGTCGACGGCCGGGTGCCCAGATGCTGGGTTGCATAGCTCTCGATCTGCGCCGGATCGTTCAGGTAGCTCCATTCGGCATGCAGCATGGCGATCGCGTCGCGATCCGCCTCAATCTCGCCGCGGACGCCCGCCAGCTGGTCTTCGAGCGCGATCACCCGGTATTTCAGCTGATAGAGCGCGGCGCCGGCACCGGCGATCAGCACCAGCCAGAGCAGGATGGAGGCCCGGATCAAGCCTGCCCTCCGCCGCGGCTCTCTTCCTCGAACATCGGCGCGTCGGTGCGCTCGGCGGCGCGCAGCTTGCCGGAGCGGGCGCGCGGGTTGTTCTCCGCCTCGCGCAGGCTCGGCCGCACCGCCTTGCCGGTCAGCAGGCGCAGGGTCGGCGGCCGCTTGCGCAGCAGCTCCGGCAAGTGGCGGGAGGGGTTCGGCGCCGCGCCGCAGCGCACGCGCAGGAACGACTTCACCACTCGGTCCTCGAGCGAATGGAACGAGACCACCGAGAGGCGGCCGTTGGGCTTCAGCAGGCTCTCGGCCGCGGCCAGCCCGCGCTCGAGCTCTCCTAGCTCGTCGTTGACCTTGATCCTGAGCGCCTGAAACGTCCGGGTCGCCGGATCGATCTTGTCGCGCCCCGGCTTGACCACGCTGCGCACGATCTCGGCGAGCCGGCCGGTGGTCGCGATCGGGCCATCCAGCCGGGCGGCGACGATGGCGCGGGCGACCGCGCGTGCATGCCGCTCTTCACCGTAGGTGAAGATGATGTCGGCCAGCTCGCGCTCCGACCAGCTGTTGACCAGGTCGGCGGCCGACGGGCCTTCGTCCGGGCTGTTGTCCATCCGCATGTCGAGCGGGCCCTGGTGGCGGAACGAGAAGCCGCGGTCGGGTGCGTCGATCTGCATCGAGGAGACCCCGAGGTCCAGCGTCACCCCGTCGACCCGGTCGATGCCGCGGTCGCGCAGCAGTTGGCCCATCTCGCCGAAGCGGCCATGCATCATGATCAGCCGGCCCGGGAAGTCCCGCGCCATCCGTCGTCCGCGGCGAACGGCGGCCGGGTCACGGTCGATGGCGCAGACGAAACAGGGTGTCCGGCGCAGGATCTCGCGGGTGTAGCCGCCGGCGCCGAACGTGCCGTCGACATAAATTCCGCCCTCGCGCAGATCGAGCAGGTCGATGGCCTCGTCGCGCAGGACCGGGACGTGGGCGCCATTGGTGGTGCGCGGACTCGTGCCGTCGGCGACTGGGAAGCGGGTTGCGTTCGAGATCATGGTCATTGCGCGTCGCCTCCTTCCATGGCCGGGCCTCTGCGCGCCTCGTCGTCGGACTCCGAGGCCAGGCCCATCAGCACGTCGTCTCCGCCCTCGGTGCGGGCGGACATCAGCCCATCCATATCCGCGTCGAAGCGGTCGGGCGCCCAGACCGAGCAGTACAGCCCGTCGCCGGCAAAGGTCGCCGTGTCGGTGATGCCCAGCGTCTCGCACAGGTCGGCGGGGAGTTGCATCCGCCCGTTGTCGTCGACCGTGAGTTGGCGGCTGGCCCGCACCGCCAGTTTGGCCGTCCGCTTCTCCTGCTCGCTCATTCCCTTGTATCCGCGCCGCAGCTTGTCGATCAGGCGGGTCATCTCCGCCACCGACCAGATCACGACGCAGTGACGCTCGGGATCGACCGTCGGGAAGACGAAGATGGTCTTCACCGGCTCCCCGAGCGCAGCGCGGAACGGCGCCGGAATCGAGACGCGACCCTTCTTGTCGATCGGATTGTCATGTCTGCCGACGAACAAACCCACGGGCCAGTCTCCGCAGCAGCCCCGGTGCTCGGTCCGGTGAGCCGCCGATGCCATTCAGGGGCGATCGCTGCCTTCCGGTCATCGCCAAGGCTGCGCCCGCCGCCTCTCGGACGGGTCTTATGGGATACCATGGGACGGGATGGGGGTCAACGAATCGCGCGATGGCCGCAGCAGATATTCGGGCCCAGGGCAACTGCCTCGGCTCGGAGAGGCAGTGCCTCGCATTATTGCGCCCGGGACAGGGGCTCAGTCCAGCAAAAACTAGCTGAATCAGGCAGCTAGCTATCGATTTCTCCAGCAAAGCTGAGAATTGTGCTGGCGTGTCAATGACTTATCCACAGGGATGTCGATCGGACATGCGCACACAACGGAAACGCTTGCGTAGATGCCCTCGGGGCCAGATCTGCCGGTTAAGTTGGGGGCTGGGCGGGGCTGGCGTGGGATGAGGCCGTCAAACCGGGCCTAATCAGCCTCGCGCACCGCCCTCAATGCCGGATAGAGGCGATTGAAGGTGGCGGCCGCGCGGTCATAGACCTCACCGAGCGCGGCATCCGGCTGTTCCGGCACGCCGGCGGGCCTGGCCGCAGCGTCGGCGGCCGCGCGCACGTCGGCGTGGATGCCGGCGCCGACGGCGGCGAGCAGGGCGGCGCCGAAGGCGGGGCCCTGGTCAGCGGCGAGCCGCTGCAGCGGCAGGCGCAGGGCGGCGGCGATGATCCCCCGCCACAGATCGCTGCGGACCCCGCCGCCGACAGCGTTCAGTCGCTCCAGCCCGATGCCCAGCGCCCCGATCCGCTCGATCGACTGGCGCAGCGCCAGGGCCACGCCCTCCAGGACGGCGCGGGCGAGATGACCCCGGCCGTGGGCAAGGGTCAGCCCGATCCAGGCGGCCCGGGCCTCCGGGTCCATGTGCGGCGTACGCTCGCCCGACAGATAGGGCAGGAAGGTGAGGCCGTCGCAGCCGGGCGGCACCGCGGCGGCGGCGCGCTGGATCGCGTCATAGTGGTCGGCATCGATCGATGACGCATCGCTGCCGTTTGCCTCCGTGCCGATGACATCGCGGTACCAGCGCAGCGCGCCGCCGGCCGACAGGACCACGCCCATCAGACAATAGGCGCCGGGTACGGCATGGCAGAAGGCGTTGAGCGCGCCGCTCGGGTCCACGGTCGGCCGGTCGGAATGGACGAAGATCACTCCGGAGGTGCCGAGCGAGAGCAGGCCGGTCCCGCCGCGGACAATCCCGCTGCCCACCGCGGCGGCGGCGTTGTCGCCCCCGCCCGCGACCACCGGCAGCCCCTCAGGCAGGCCGGTCGCAGCGGCCGCCGCTGCGGTCAGCCGCCCGGTCACCTCGGGGCCCTCGAACACCCGCGGCAGCCATTCCCGCGGTACTTCCAGCGCCTGCAGCAGGTCGTCGGAATAGTCCCGGGAGGCCAGGTCGAGCAGCAGCGTGCCGGATGCGTCGGAGGCGTCCGAGGCCGCGACGCCCGTCAGCCGCAGCCGCACGAAGTCCTTGGGCAGCAGCACCTGCCGGATCCGGGCATAGGCGGCGGGCTCGTGGCGGCGCAGCCACAGGATCTTCGGCGCCTGGAATCCGGTCAGTGCCGAATTGCCGGTGATCCGCCGCAGTGCATCGCCGCCGACCCGGCGGGTGATCTCCTCGCATTCGGCCGCGGTGCGCTGGTCGTTCCATAACGGTGCGGGACGGATCGGCATGGCGTCGGCGTCGAGGAAGGTCGCCCCATGCATCTGGCCGGTGAGGCCGACCGCCAGCGGCGGACTGGGAGCCGCCGCCGCAAGTTTCCGCAGGATCGCGATCGCGGCCTGCCACCAGTCCTCCGGCTGCTGCTCCGTCCAGCCCGGCCGCGGCGTCAGAAGCGGATAGGCCGCGTCGGCCTCGGCGACGATGGCGCCTGCCGCATCGATCAGCAGCCCCTTGGCGCCGCTGGTCCCGATGTCGAGGCCGATCGTCAGGCCCTCTCCGCCGCTCGCCATGCGCGCCTCTCCCATCCTGCGTCTTGCCTGCACCGGGATCGTTGATTTCCGGCCCGATGTTCCTGTACGCCACGGTATCGCAAGATGCGGCCGGCGCAAGGCCGGTTTCGCAGGCGGGGACACGGGGATGGCGATGCGATCATGGGCGATGGGCTGGCTGGCTGCACTGGCGCTGGCCGGCTGTGCGGAGACGGTCTGGACCAAGCCTGGCGTTGCGACCAGCGAGCGCGACGCCGCCATGGCGCAGTGCGAAGCCTTCGCAGAGCAGGAGCAGGAGGAAGATTTCGTCGCCAGGATCGAGGACACCCAGCGCGGCGTCACCGCGGGCGAGGAGGAGTCCGTGTTGCGCAGCGACTTCCGGCGCCACGACGAGCGCAGCCGGCGGTCCAGCCTGATCGCGTCCTGCATGCGCGGCCTCGGCTACATCCAGACCGAGCTTCCCGACGCCGAGGGCACGGGGGCCACCGGCGATGGCGCCTGATCAGGCTGAGCGGGAGGTCACCGCCTGCCTGGTCATCATCGGCAACGAGATTCTCTCCGGCCGCACCAAGGACGCCAATCTTCCCTATCTCGGCGCCGGCCTGAACGACGTCGGCGTGCGGCTGATGGAAGTCCGGGTGATCCCCGACGTCCGGCCGGTGATCATCGAGACGATCAATGCGGTACGCGGGCTGTTCGACTACGTCTTCACCACCGGCGGCATCGGACCGACCCACGACGACATCACCGCTGAGGCGGTCGCCGCCGCCTTCGGCGTGCCGATCGAGCGCAACGCCGAGGCGATGGCGCGTCTGGTCGCCTATTATGCGACCACGACGTTCGAGCTCAACGAGGCCCGGATGAAGATGGCGGAGGTTCCGGTCGGCGCGTCGCTGATCGAGAACCCGGTCAGCGGGGCGCCGGGGTTCCGGATGGAGAACGTCTTCGTCATGGCCGGGGTGCCGCGGATCATGCAGGCGATGTTCGACAGCTTCAAGCACGAGCTGCGCGGCGGCCGGCCGATGCTTGCGCGCACCGTGGTGGCGCCGATCGGCGAGGGCACGCTCGCGGCCGGCCTCGGCGCCATCCAGGACGCCCATCCGTCGGTCGAGATCGGCAGCTATCCGTTCTTCGGCGGCGGCCGGTTCGGCACCAGCCTGGTCTCGCGCGGGCGCGATGCCGGCGAACTCGACATCGTCGCCGACGAGATCCGCGCGCTCGTCCGCAGCCACGGCGCCGAGCCGGAAGAGGCCCCGCTGTGACCGGCGGACAGGGTGCGGGATCGCCGATCGACCGCGCGGCCGATGCGCTGGCCGGAGATCGACGGGAGCACAGGCTGTTCGCCGGGTTCGACCCCGAGTTGCGGCCGGCGGACGAGGCGGCCGCCTATGCTGTGCAGGCCGCGCTGCATCGCCGCCTTGTCGGCCGCGATGGCCGGCAGGTCGGCTGGAAGATCGGCTGCACCACGCCGGTGATGCAGGAGTTCCTGAAGATTCCCAGTCCCTGTGCGGGCCGGATGCGCGCCGGCGGCCTGTTCCAGCAGGCGGCCGATCTGCCTGCGGGCGACTATGCCCGGGTCGGCGTCGAATGCGAGATCGCGGTGCGGCTGTCCTGCGACCTGCCGGCGGCGGGACGTCCCTATCGGCCCGAGGATGTCGCCGCGGCGGTCGGGGCGGCCATGGCGGCGATCGAGATCGTCGACGAGCGCTATGTCGACTATCGGTCGCTGGACGCGCTGAGCCTGATCGCCGACGATTTCTTCCACGCCGGCTGCGTGCACGGGCGGCCGGTGGCCGATGTGGCGCCGTCCGAGCTGGCGCGGTTGCGCGGCCGGATGGTGATCGATGGGCAAGAGGTCGGGAGCGGACTGGGGGCCGAGATCCTCGGCGATCCGATGAACGCGCTCTCCTGGCTCGCCAACAGCCTGGCATCCGGCGATGCGGGGTTGCTGGCAGGCGAGATCGTGATGCTCGGCAGCCTGGTTCGCACCCATTGGCCGGGCGCAGGAGCGTCGGTCGTTGTGGAGATCGAGCGGCTCGGCGAAGCTGCCGTCCGCTTCCGCTGACAGACACCGCCGCCGCACCTGGAGGCAGAGGGGAAGAGGAGGTCGGTGCGGCGGCGGCCCGTCGGCTGGACGGCACCCGGAGGTCCCGTCCGCCTTGCATTTGATATGTGTTCGGCGGACGGGATTTCGATCCCGCTCCTGGTCACATCGATGTGATCGGGAGCCGCGGGGACCGTGAGCTAGGGCTCGCGCGGGCGGCGCGGCCGCTGGTCGGGATCGGGCGGCGACTCCGCGCCCTTTCGCTGCGCGACCAGGCGGACCACGCCGACGGCGACGATCCAGCCGGCAAGCGGGACGACGAAGATGTAGTCGAACCAGGGGTGGGCGGGATCGCTGCCGGTGGCGACCAGGATCCCGATCATCCAGGCCGCGGTCAGGCCGTAGCCGACGCCCCGCCACAGATGGCCCGACGAGAGGTTCATTCGGTCAGCGCCGCGTAGACGCCGTAGCCGATGCCTATCGCGCCGATGATCAAAGCCCAGAGCATCGCGTCCCGCATTATGCGGGAGGATGGCTGGCTCAGGAAGTAGCGCGCGCCGATCGCGACCAGCAGGACAAGGCCGGCCACCAGGCTCGCCATCTGGTAGTCGTTCATCGTCCTGATCTAGCGCGCGCGCCGGGGCCACGCCACCGCCTATTTTTCGCTCGCGCGGCAGCGTCGGCGAGAAATTACGTTTTATCAACAGCTTTCGCGGACACTCCCATGCTCTGCCTTGGGACGCTGGGCCATTCCGGCGATAGGAGTCGATGCAGTGAGTGTTCAGACTGCCGCTGCCGAACGGCAGGATGCGGGCCTGAAGGTCGACAGCGCGCGCCTGCTCACGCGCGGTTCGGAGTATCTGCCCTCTACCTTCGAGGAGCGCGGTGTCGCGATCTCGTTCACGACGCCGAAGCTGAACCAGGCGCGCCTCCGCCGCAACGAGCGCATGGCGCTGGAACTGCTGGTGCCGGATTTCGCCGACAGCGGCGCCACCTACGTCATGCCCTGGACCATGCTGCCCGAGCTGATCAGCATGACCCTGCACGACCGCGAGTTGCACAAGCTGATCTCCAGCCGGCCCGCGGTCACGCCGTGGGAGATGCGGCGGCTGCAGATGGAGATCGGCGCCCGCGGGCTGGCCGGCCCCGCGGCCGCCCAGGCCTGCAAGCTGGCGCTCGGCGAGGACGACCGGCTGCGGCTGGCCGCCAACTTCGCCCTGATCCAGAAGGTGTTCGGCTTCCTCGGCTTCGAGACCGAAGGCTTGAAGGCCAGCAGTTTCCTGACCGCCGAGACCCAGGTCCACGTGCGCCGCGCCTTCCAGGCGCTTGGCAAGGAAATCAACGCCTCGCCGGAACAATGCTACGGCGCCATCGCCGAGCAGAGCAGCAGCCTGGCCCAGATCGGGGTGCCGGGCGCCGACCAGCCGGGCCGGCTGCGCCGGATCGTCCAGGACATGCGTACCCTGGTGCGCTCGGCCGACGGATGGGCCGCCACCGCCTTCAGCGAACTCGCCGTCAAGGCGTCCCTGATCGCGCGCGTCGCCGAGCAGACCCTGATGGTCGCCGACTACGACCTGGACCGGCTGGACCGGCGGATCCGCGACATCGCCCGGTTCGTGAAGAACTGGGAGCGCGAGGCGCGGGAGGTCCGCGAGCTGGTCGACCGGATGTCGTGGCTGCTCGACGGCTGGGACCACATCGCCACCGCCTGGCTGACCGCGATCGGAAGTTCCGAGCTGGAGACTGTCGATGCGCTCGCCGATATCGAGCGGGTGCTGCCGCGAGTGCCGCGCAGGGCGATCGAGGCGATACCGCAACTGTCGGCTGTAGCGCCACCGCATGCCGGGCGCCGGGTGACCGCGATGCAGGACTGGCGAAACAAGTCGCGCGACAACGACCTGATCCGGCGGCTTGAACTCGTGAAAGGGGCCACGCCATGAGCCAGTCCGCCGCGGCGCTCGCGCCCGTGGTCTTCAACGATCTGGGCAGCAAGCTGAACCAGCTGACCGACGCCGAGGTGCTGCAGATCGCGGCGCTGCTGGAGCGGGGCGGCAACGACCCGAAGGCGCTCAAAGGTCTGGCGATCCTGCGCCCACGGCTGCAGCTGCTGCGTCCGCGGCGCCGGCTCGATGCGCGGCGGGTGTTCTGCATGCCGTTCGAGATGCTGCTCAGCGACGAGCAGCAGCCGACGGACCCGATCAGGCGCATCTCCCGCGCCGCCATCCTGCCGACCTGGGCGATGGTTTCGGCGCGCCTGTCCGCCGACGTGCTGGACGGCGCGGAAGCGAGCGCCGCAGCGGCGCGCACCGTGAAGGACCAGGACCTGCAGCGTGCCGCCGCGCTGCTTTGGGCGGAGGCTGCCGACATTATCGGCGCGGAGTTCGACGCCCTGGCGGCCAAGGTCGGGGAACCGCAGTGGCTGCGCGACATCGGCGGCGCCTTGCGGGCGCACAGGGGGATCGCGCTCGTCCGTGACCTGCTGCGCTGCGGCGGCTTGCCGAATCCCCCCGAGCGCCAGGCCAAGGAACTCGCGGACCTGATCCACAATGCGGTGGAACAGGGCGAAGATTCGGGTTTCGTCACCGCGCTGATCGCCGCCGCCCATTTCAAGTCGCCGGGAACCCTGATCGGCGCATTGCTGGACAACAAGGTCGGCACCGTAGCGGGGCCGGCCCAGGCGGTGGTCAAGCGGCTGTGCGACGCGATCGGCGGCGATCTCGGCCGCGAGGTCGCCGAGCTGCAGGGCTGCAACGACAGTGCAGACCCGGCGGCGCTGGTCGCCGGGCTGGACAGCCTCGCCACCAGCCTGAAGGCGCTGCAGAACTTTGCCGAGAAGGCGCGCGACCGGGAGCTCAGGCTGAAGGTCGAGCAGGCGCTGCTGGCGGCGCGTGCCGCGACGGTCGATGAGGTGCTGCCGACGATGCACCGTTCCGCTGGCATGAACCTGGACCGGGCGGTCAGCGACGCGCTCAGCGGAGAGTCCTTTGTCGCTGCCCAGGCGGTCGAGGACAACATGGCAGCGCTCCGTCAGGCCCGCCCCGGCGCCGAGGCGCTCGGCGTGGCTCCGGCGGTCGACAAGGCGGTCGCCGACCTGATGGCTACCGTGCGCGCCAAGGCGGCCGAACCGATGGAAGGCGAGTCCGACGACGACCGGGCCGCGCGGATGATGGCCCTGGCGCGCTATGTCGAGCTGCTGGAGGGGCCGGACGCCGCCCAGGCGAGTCTGGACGGGTGGCTGGCGATGAAGGCGGCCTGAGCCTGCGCGCTGCCGGCGCTCGCGCCGGTCAGCCGGCCCCGTCACCGTCCGGCAGGAGTGCGGTATCCAGGCCGCAGATCTCGATCGGCATCGCGCGGCCGCGCAGGGTGATGTCGCCGGCCGGCCGCAGGGCCGGACGATAGGAGTCCGGCAGGCGGCGCGCTACCGCGTCGCTGACGATCACCACGAGTCCTGCCGCCGAACCTTGCGGTGAGTCAGCGAGCTCCTTGCCGGCCTGCTCCAGCCGCTGGCAGACGTTCACCGTGTCGCCGACGATGGTGTAGTTCATCCGCTCCGGGGCGCCGATATTGCCGACGGTGACCGTCCCGCAATGGATGCCGATGCGCATCCGGAACGGCGGCTGCCCCTGGCTCTTCCGTTCGCGATTCTCCGCTTCGACCGCGATGCCGATGCGCCGGGCGGTCTGGCAGGCTCTGACGACATGGTCCAGCTGCCGCTCCGGCGCGCCCCAGAACGCCATCGCGCCGTCGCCGATGAACTTGTCGAGCGTCCCGCCGGTGTCGTCGACGGCCTGGCCGATGGTGGCGAAGTGCGTGTTGAGGAAGTCGGCGACCTCGGTCGCGGCCCGTCCTTCCGACCAGCTGGTGAAGCCGGAGATGTCGGTGAACATCACCGTCACCTCGACGTCCATGGAGGTCACCGCCCCGCCGGTCGCGTCCAGCAGCCGGCGCGCCAGCCGCCGCGGCACGTAAATCTCCAGCCAGCGCAGCGCGCGCACCATCCCGTTGAAGGCGCGGGCCTGGTCGTCGATCTCGCGGATGCGGCTTTCCGGCAGGTCGCGGATCGTCTCCAGGCTCATCTCGCCCACCTGGACCGCGGCCGCCGCCACCCGGCTGAACGGGCGGGCGATCTTCTTCGCCACCAGGAAGGACAGCAGGATCGCTACCGCGATGATCACCAGCCCGGCCATGGCCATGCCCATCAGGCGCTCGACTTCCTGCCCGATCTCCTCGACGCGGAAATAGGCGCCGACGGTGATCGGGGCGTCGCTGTAGCCGTAGAGCCGTTCATAGACGAAGATGTAGCCCTGGCCGTCATGTTCGACATAGTGGCCGTTGGCGCCCGGCCGGAAGCGCACGATGTCGAGTTGCTCCTGCTCCTGCGAGGACCAGATCGCGGCGAGCACCGGGTCGGCGAACCCGTTCAGCGCCGGCAGGGGCTGCTCCGGCGTCAGCACGCTCGCCCCCTGCGCGAGCAGCGGATGGGCCAGCACGCGGTCGTCACCGATCAGCGCGAAGGCGTTCTGGCCCAGCGTGTTCGAAAGTCCGCCGACCAGGCGGGAAAACTGCTGCACCGAGACCGCCGCCCCGACCACGCCCACCAGCTCGCCGTCGATCCGCACCCCGCGCACGACGTTGAGCACGGCGGTCTCCAGTTCGTTCGACCAGGTCGGCGCACCCCAGCGCGGGCGTTCCCGCTCCTCCCGAGCGCTCTCGAGCGCGGAGTCCAGCGTGGGCATCACCACCTCGAACTCCCCGGTCGCCAGCGAACCGTCGGCGAGCTTCCTGACCCCGATCGCCGTGCGGTCGGGGCGAACGAAGATGATGCCGGCAATCTGGGCGAGCCCGGCATGCGCGCCCTGCAGCGCCGCGGACACCGCCTCCGCGTCGCCGATATCGATGTCCCCTGCTTCCATCCGCCGCGCCAGGAAATCGGTCGCCTGCGCCCCCGGATCGAGCTGGCCGCGGATGGAGCTGGCCGCCGCCTCCAGCATCAGGTTGGCCTTGTCGGAGAGCAGCGCGCGCGTGTTGGCGCCGGCGCCGGACAGGGTTATCGCCAGCAGGACGCCGACCACCAGCAGCATCATCCCGCCGATGGTCAGGCCGAGCACCAGCGCGAGCGGCAGTCGTCGTCGGCGCTTGTCCGGCCGGCTGGCCGGCAACGCGCCCGCATCGGTCACACTCATGGCAATAAACTTCCCCGCACTGCCGAGCCGTTCCAATAGAATGGGGAACGCGGCCGCGGCCGCAACAGGCAACGCCGCGATTGGCGCGGCGAACAGCGTGGGGGAGCACGGATGATCGGGCGGATCTGGACAGTGGCGCGGGCCCTGAAGGCCATGGCCGGTGCGGCGGTGGCGGTGGGCGTTGCCGGGGTCTCGGCCCAGGCGGCGGACATGGCCCGCCCGGAGGTCATCGGCTTCTCGAGCGACGGCCGATTCGTCGCCTTCGAGGAGTACGGGATCCAGGATGGCTCCGGCTTCCCCTACGCCAACATCTATGTCATCGACGTCGCCGCCAACGACTGGGTCCGGGGATCGCCGGTCCGGGTGCTGATCGACGACAGCGAGTTCGACGAGGAGGTGCTGTGGAACGACGGCATCCCGATGGCGCGGGAGCGCGCGATGCGCCAGGCCCAGCCGGCGATCGCCGGCGCCGGCATCATTCCCGGCAACACCGGCACTACCCTGGTTTACCACCCGCACAGCGACCTGGACGCGTCGCCGCACCTCGCCACCTTCTCGATCTCGAACATCTACACCACGGGCTGGACCATCGACCGCAACGTGCTGCGCCTGACCGAGCGGCCCACGACCTCCACCTATTGCGCACCGTTCGAACTGCCGACCGCGATGTTCACGCTCGATCTGTCGCGCGACGGCGCGGCGCCGGTGACGCTGCAGAGCGACAGCCGGCTCCCCGACAGCCGCCACTGCCCCAGCGAGTACCGCATCCATTCGGTGGTGGCCTATGCGCTGGACGTAGCAGACCAGAGCCAATGCTGCGGCTCGCGCTATGCGCTGCTGGTGCTGGTGGGCATGGCCCAGATCGGCTTCGAGGGCCCGGACTGGCGCTATCTGGGGGTGACGACGATGGCGCCGCCGTTCAACTGACGGCGCTCAAGGGCGCCGCCGATACGGCTGCGTCGCCCGGTATTCATCGGAAATCAACCGATACCGGGCATGGGTTGTTGATGTCTCCCGCCGGCACCGGCGCAACCCCCTGGAACGCACCGCAGCGACTGGTACAGCATGACACTGCCGAATGCCCACAGACAGGTCGCCTCGCGCCCGCTCGCAACCCTCGGATCCCCCGGGATGTTCGAGGAGTTGCCGGGACCGCAGAACCGGCGCGCCAGGAAGCTTCATGACCTCTGGTGCCGGGTCAAGCCGCGGGACGACATCCCCAGCCGCTGCGACCTGAGCTTCGAACGGCTGGGCGCCTCCGGCCTGCTCGGGCACGTCTTCATCATCGAGCCGGTCGACGGCGGCCGCGACTGGCAGTACCGACTGCTGGGATCGAACATCACCCGGTTCTTCGAGCAGGACGTCACCGGCATCCCGTTCAGCCACCACTTCGGCGCCGGCGTGGCCGAGGTCTGCATTGCGCTGTCGAACCGCGCGGCCCAGAGCCGGACGCCGGTTTTCCTGCGCGGCCGCATCCAGGCGGGCTACCATTCCGGCAGCTTCGAAACCATGTCGCTGCCGATCTGGAGCCGCGACCGCAGTGCCGTCTGGCTGATCGGCGGCAGTTTCGGCGACTACTGAGCGGCGCGATTTCCGTGCGGTCGGCCGATTGACGCCGGGCGGGCATTGGCGGTGCCATGCTCTTTCTGGCTATGCTCCTGGATCGAATCGGCGCCGTGCGATTCCCAACCAGCCTTCGGAGACTTCGATGACCCGCGGACGGATCTGGTTCCTGGCCCTGGCGGTTGCGTCGGCGCCGGCGCCCACGCTGGCCGAAACGCACATCCTTCCGGCGGAGGTCGATGTCGCCACGCCCCAGCCCGTCCAGCCCATCCAGCCCGTCGAACCCGCGACGCCGGCGCCACCGACGCTGGCGGAGCTGCAGGCCTGGGAGTGGAGCTGGAGCCGGGACGAACGGCGGCAGGTGCAGCGGGCGCTGGAGCTTCTCGGCCTCTACAGCAGCGGCATCGACGGCGTCTTCGGCCGCTGGTCGCGGACCGGCATCCAGGCTTTCCAGCAGCAGCGCGCCGATGCCCCCACCGGCTACCTGACCCCCGACCAGCGGATCACCCTGGCGGTCGACGCGGCGCTCGAGGCGCAGCGACGGGCCGAGGCGGCCGCCGAACTGGCGCGCGCCGCCGCGGCGGCTGCGGGCGCGGAGGTTCATGAATACCCGACGGGCAACGTCTATCGCGGCGACCGCGGCCGCAAGGGTCACGGCGTCTATGAATGGACCGACGGCCATCGCTACGAAGGGGCGTGGAACAACACGCGCCACGGCTACGGCGTGCTGATCCTGGCCAACGGCTGGCGCTATGCCGGCCAGTGGCGGGAGTCGATCTTCGTCGGCTACGGCGTCGCCGAGGGCCCCGACGGCGCCCGGCAGCTGGGCGAGTGGAACGTGCCCCAGGGCACGCAGTTCTCGGCCGGGCTGAACGGCTACGGCCAGGTCCTCGGCGCCGACGGCGCGGTCAGCCGGGGCCTGTTCGCCGGGAGTGTGCTGGCGGCCGCCGGGCAGTAGCCGATCGGTATCAGCCGATCCTGCGGTAGCGGCGGTAGGCGGGCTGCCAGACCTGGGCCCGGATCCGCTCCGCCAGCGCCGCTTCGCTCGATGGCGGCGCCAGGCCCTCGGCCTGGGCCTGGCGGGCGACCGCGAAGGCGACCGCCACCGATACCTCGCGCAGCGCGCCGACCGGCGGCAGCAGCCGGCCCTCGCGGTCGGTCGCGGCCGGCGACAGGGCGGCAAGCGCCTTGGCGGCGGCCATGAACATCGCGTCGCTGATCCGCCGCGCGCCGCAGGCCAGCACGCCGAGCCCGACGCCGGGGAAGATGTAGGAGTTGTTGGTCTGGTCGACCGGCGCCGGCCGGCCGTTCCGGTCCACCGGCGGGAACGGGCTGCCGGTGCCGATCAGCGCCCGGCCGTCGGTCCATTGCATAAGCTGCTCGGGCGTCGCCTCGGCGCGGCTGGTCGGGTTCGACAGCGGGAAGATCACCGGCCGCTCGACCCGGGCCGCCATCGCGCGGATCGCCGGCTCGCTGAACGCGCCGGCCTGGCCGGAGACGCCGATCAGCACCGTCGGCGCCGCGTTGGTCATCACGTCGATCAGCCCGATGGTGCCCGGCTCCAGCAGCCGCCAGTCGGCCACCGCCGCGCGCGTCTGCACGAAGGGCCGCTGGGCGTCAGTGATCGCGTTCATGTCCTCGGTCAGCAGCCCCGGCCGGTCGATGGCGTAGAAGCGCGTCCGAGCCTCGGCCTCGGGCACGCCGGCCTCGACCATCGCCTGCAGCAGCAGGCCGGCGATGCCGCAGCCGGCCGAGCCCGCGCCGAGCAGGGCCACCCGCTGACCGGTCAGCGGCACGCCGGTGACGTTGATCGCAGCCAGCAGGGTGCCGGCGGCGACCGCGGCGGTGCCCTGGATGTCGTCGTTGAAGGTGCACAGCCGGTCGCGGTAGCGCGCCAGCAGGCGGCCGGCATTGGCGCCGGCGAAATCCTCCCACTGCAGCAGCACGTCGGGCCAGCGCTCGGTCACCGCGGCGATGAACTCCTCGATGAACGCGTCGTAGTCGCCATTGCGGATGCGGGCGTGGCGCCAGCCGACATAGACCGGATCGGTCAGCCGCTCGTCGTTCTCGGTGCCGACGTCGAGCAGGATCGGCAGCGTCACCGCCGGATGGATGCCGGCGCAGGCGGTATAGAGCGCCAGTTTGCCGATCGGGATGCCCATGCCGCCGGCGCCCTGGTCGCCGAGCCCGAGGATGCGCTCGCCGTCGCTGACTACGATCACCCGGACCCCGTCGAGCCGCGGGTCGGCCAGGATCTCGCGGATCCGGTGCTTGTTGGGATAGCTCAGGAACAGGCCGCGCGGCTTGCGCCAGATCTCGCTGAACCGCTGGCAGCCCTCGCCGACGGTCGGCGTGTAGACCAGCGGCATCAGCTCCTCGATATTCTGCAGCAGGAGCGCGTGGTACAGGGTCTCGTTGGTGTCCTGCAGCTCGCGCAGAAAGGCGTAGCGCTCGAAATCGGTGGCGAACCCGCGCAGCGCCTTCAGCCGCCGCGCCACCTGCACCGCCAGCGTACCGACATGCGGCGGCAGAAGCCCGTGCAGCCGGAACAGGTCCCGCTCCTCCTCGGTGAAGGAGGTCCCCTTGTTCAGCAGCGGCTGGTTCAGCAGGTCGATGCCCGTCAGCCCCGTCTCGATCGCGTCGTCAGCCTCCGGCATCGGTTCGCCGCCCACTCCGCCAAGCCCCGCAAGCGCGGCGGAGACTACAAAGGCCCGGGGCGGAAGGCCAGCCTCGCCGTTGCATTCGAGCAGGTCGGCTTCAGGGGAGCGTCCGCCCCCGCTTCGCCTTGATCTCCGCGATCCGGTCGGCGTCGCTGGCGCTCAGGTAGCGGCCGCGCTCCATGATCTCGAGCGTGTATTCACGGTAGGTGAGGCCGAGTCTGGCCGCCTTGGCGGCGCGCATGCGGACGATGTCGAGCGGGACCTCGCGCCAGGCGCGGCGCTGGGCCTGGTGCCAGCAGACATAGGCGTGCGGGCCGCCCTTGCCCCAGGGGCGGCCGGGGTCGTCGAGCGGCGGGCCGCCGTTGTGGCCGATGCCCACTGGGCGGGTCTGGATCGGCACACTCATTGCCGCAGCACCGCGACCAGATAGACCGCCGGCTCCGGGCCCGGGGCGCGGTAGGTGCAGTCGGCGGGCGGGCCGAGCTCGAGGCAGTCGCCGGGCTCCATCGCGTGGGTCACCGCGCCTTCGACGAAATCGAGCCGGCCGGAGATCAGCCAGATCTGGTGGCGGAGGAAGGCGTAGGCCGAGGCGGGGAAGCGGACCGAAGCCCCGGCCGGCAGCGCGACATGCACCAGGTCCAGCGGCAGGTCGGAGCCCGGCGACAGGTGTCGGCGGACATAGCCGGTCGCCGGGTCGCGCCAAGTCGGCTGGTCGGCGGCGCGCAGCAGCCGGCCCGGCCGCAGCTCGGCACGCGCTATCAGCGCGGAGAGCGAAAGCCCGAAGGCGCCGGAGAGCCGGCCGAGCAGGGCGGCGGTCGGGCTCGCCGCGCCGCGTTCGATTTTGCTGATCATCGCCTTCGACACGCCGGAGCGCTGGGCGAGCTCGGCCAGCGTCCAGCCACGCGCCTCACGCTCCAGCCGCAGGCCGGCGGCCAGCCTGGGCGTGGGATCATCTACTATAGTGGACATGAGATGCATTATAGTCAGCTGCCGTTCGGCGGCAACCGTGACGGTCGCCGCCGCCGGTCCCGCCTCTTGACCACGCGGAGCACAATCGCGCCATGATCGGGTGCAGGCTTGCCTGCGACAACCGACGCAACAGCAGGGGACGATCATGAATCTTGGGGCTGCAATCACCTGTGGGGCAGCGATGATGTGGACCGGCGCCGCCCTGGCCGGCCCGGCCGAGGATTTGGCAGGCTTTCTCGATTCGCTCGGGCCCGATGTCGGCTACGCCCAGGTGGTCGCGGCCGAGGACGGCGGCGTGACGATCGAGCGGTTGGCGGTGAGTCCCGCGATGGTGCTGCAGGCGGCCGGGATGCCGCCGGCAGAGGATGGCCAGGCAGAGGGCGCGGCCCTGCTGGTCGAGAGCCTGCGGCTGAACGAGGGGGCCGCGGCGATGCTGGTCGGCACCAACTCGGGCGCCGAGCCGGGCCCGATTTCGGTTTCAGCGGAAGGTGTCCGCCTGGACCTCGCCGCCCTGGCCGGGTCCGCCTCCGTCGAACAGTTCCGTGGTTACCTCGGAGCCGACGCGCTGGCGGGCGGGTTCGCGCTCACCATCACCGAGCCGGGCAATGGCAGCTTCCAGGTCGGGTTCGACCTCGACCTCGATGCGCTGGGAGTCATCGGGCTCCGGCTCGAGGTCGACGAGGACGGGGTGCAGCTACCCAGCGGCACGCTGCGGCTCACCGACTCGCCCACGCGCGGGATCGCCGGCTTCGGCGCCTGGATCCGCCGCGGCTGGCTGGAATCGGCGCTGGTGATGATGGAGCTGTACCCGATCGACGACTACGACGTCCGGGCGCAGGAAGCGGAGGAGAAGCTGCGGGAGGCGATCGCGGCTTCCGCGTCGACCGGGCCGGAGGCGGCAGCCGCGCTCGCCGCCTGGGCGCGCGAGATGGCGGCTGCGCTGCCCGAGCATGCCGGGACCCTGCAGGCGCTCGCGGCCTTCGGCGAGGGACCCGGCCGGCTGGACATCACGATCGCCCCGCCCGACCGCGACGCCGAGCTGATGTTCAACATGTTCGCCGGCCCCGACCCGATACCCACTCCCGAGCAGGTCGCCACGACGATCGAGACAATGGGACTCTCGGCGGCGTTCGCGGCCGAGTAGCCGGAACCGGACCATCGATGCCCGCCGCGGTTTCCCGAGCACCTGCGAAGCCAAGGAAAAGTGAGATGGCGCTGGAGCACGAGCAGGCGTGCGTCCTTCGACAGGCTCGGACGGGACGAGCATCCACAGACCCGCCCAGATCGCCTGTCGCAGATGCAGAACCCCGACGGTGCTGGCTTCAAGCAGTGTCGAAGAGCTCCTCGAAATCCGCTCGACGGTCGTCGGTTCCGATGTGACAGACCAAGAGGTTATCCAGGTTGACCGCGGGATGCTGCGCCCATTCTTTGGCAAACTTGAAAACCTCCGCAAGCGTATCGGTCTCGTGCCACGTCGTCATGACATCCGAGATATCCGGGATATCCCCATAGTCGAACGCTTTCATATTGGCGTAGTCGACGCTGTCGTCCCAGGAACCGCAGTCCGGTCCCCATGCCATCATGTAAAGGCATCCCGAGTTCACCAGCCACCTGCTTACCTCGTCCTGCCATTGCTGCGTGGGTCGACGCTCTATAACGACAATGGCCTTGAATGGCTCAAGGTCGCTCACATGGGGTAACCGACTCCCCGGTTCCAGGCGGACGTAGCGGAACATACGAAGACCTCGCCGTGGCCTCAGCCGAATGTGACCTGATCCGAGCGGACAACCGACACCCGCCCGTCTCCGGCGGGAAATCCGTCCAAGATCCGGTTGTGGTGCTCGATCACCTTCTCGGCGCTGAGGTAGTCGCACTCGAAGGTCGAGTGGGCATCCTCGACCAGCACCACCTGGTACCCCAGCGACGCCGCCCTCCTGCAGGTAGTGTCGATGTAGAAATCCGTGTGCAGGCCGCAGACGACGAGGCGCTCGATCCCGTCGGCGTCCAGGTCGGCCTGCAATGTTGTCCCGAGAAAGGAATCGCTATTCTGCTTGACGATCCGTTTGTCGGAGCCTTGCGGAGCCAGGCGGGCGTGAAGCGCGCCGTCGGGCTCGACCCGGCTGTCCAGCACATAGACGACCGGTACTCCCGCCGCCCGCGCCGCATGCTCCAGGTCGCACACCCGCTCCAGCACATGGTCCGGGCGCCAGGTCTCGTCCTCGAGCAGGCTTCGTTGCATGTCGAGGATCATCAATGCGGTTCGCATCGCAAGGTCTCCCCGATCCGTCCTTACACCAGCAGGCTGATCGCGTGCCCCAGCACGCCGAGGGCGGCCAGTGCGACCACCAGCAGCGAGAGGCCGGCGCCGATCGACCGCTGCCAGCCCGGCGCGTCGGCGGCGATGAAATGGGCCGCGTGCAGCACCCGGCCGACGGTAAGCGCGATGCCGAACAGGTGGATCACCCAGGCCGGCGTGCCGAAGGCGGCCATCAGCAGCATCAGGATCAGCGCGATCGGCACCGCCTCGATGGCATTGGCATGGCCGCGCAGAATGCGCACCAGGTGCGGATTGCCGCCGTCGCCGATGTAGATGCCGGTCCGCCGCCTGAGGCGGCCGGTGGCGACCGTGATCCACAACAGGACCAGCGTGTTCAGCCCGGCATAGATCCCGACCGTGGCGAACCCCGTGACGTCCATCCCGAATCTCCCGAATGCCGATGCGGCGAACCTACCGCGAAAATGGACCGGCAGGAGGATTTGTCGCCGCCCGGCGCGCCAGCGGGAACCGATTCCGTCGCCGACCCCGCCGGGCTAGACTGTCCGCCCAGACCTGGAGGGAGAGGCGGCGATGGCGTCAGGCATCATGAACAACCGGCACGGCACCGGCGTCGTCGATCACGCGGAGGCGGTCGCCGCCTTGAGCGCCCGGCTGCGCGGCGCGCTGGTGCGCCCGGCCGACGCCGGCTACGACGCGGCGCGCGCGATCTACAACGCGATGCACGACCGCCGCCGGCCGGGACTGATCGTCCAGGCCGCCGATGTGGCCGACGTGATGGCGACGGTGGACTTCGCCCGCGAGCACGGGCTGCTGCTGGCGGTGCGCGGCGGCGGGCACAACGTCGCCGGCTTCGCCACCTGCGACGACGGCATCGTGCTCGACCTGAAGCGGCTGAAGGGCATCCGCGTCGATCCCGAGCGGAAGACGGTGCGGGCGGAGGGCGGCTGCACCTGGGGCGACCTCGACCATGCCACCCACGGCTTCGGCATGGCGGTGCCCGGCGGCGTGGTCTCGACCACCGGCATCGCCGGGCTGACGCTCGGCGGCGGCATGGGCCACCTCAGCCGGCGCGGCGGGCTGAGCTGCGACAACCTGGTTTCCGCCGACGTCGTCACCGCCGACGGCCGCTTCCTGACCTGCGACGCCGACCGCCACCCCGACCTGTTCTGGGCGCTCCGCGGCGGCGGCGGCAATTTCGGCGTCGTCACCGCCTTCGAGTACAAGCTGCACTCGGTGGCCGAGGTGCTGGGCGGCCCCACCTTCTACCAGCCCGACCCGGGCGTGTTCCGCGGCTACGAGGCGATGCTGGACCGGGCGCCCGACGACCTGCAGGCGATCTTCGCCTTCACCCTCGCCCCGGCGGTTCCCTTCGTTCCGGACAACTGGCACGGCAAGCCGGTGATGGCGGTCGTCGCCTGCTGGAGCGGAGATTCCGCCGAGGACGCGCTCACCGCCGCCCGGCTGAGCGGGCTCGGCACCGTGGTCGGCCAGGCGATGTGGCGGATGCCCTATCCGGAGATCAACACCCTGTTCGACGCCGCCCTGCCGCACGGCCTGCAGCACTACTGGAAGGCGAACGTGGTCCACGCGGTGCCGGATGCAGCACTGGCGGCCCATATCGAACACGGCGCCAAGGTGCCGCATCCCGCCTCCGGTACCTTCCTGTTCCCGATCGACCGCGCCTGCCACCGGCTCGGCGCCGCCGATACCGCTTTTCCCCACCGCGACGCGCGCTATTCGGTGATCTTCTCCGGCTCCTGGCCCGACCGCGCCGACAACGACGCCAACATCGCCTGGGTCCGCAACGCCCATGCCGCGCTGAGGCCCTGGTCCGACGAGGGCGGCTACGGCAATTTCATGTCCGACACCGAGGACGGCCAGGTCCGCGCCAACTACGGCCCCAACCACGCCCGCCTGCAGGCGGTGAAGCGCCAATACGACCCCGACAACCTGTTCCGCCTGAACCAGAACATCCTGCCGGGATGACTGCAGCTTCACGTGGCATTCATTTGCG
>JBHJOG010000050.1:0-7559 GCA_050329975.1 Alphaproteobacteria bacterium
TTCATAATAATCCGTTTAAGTGGCATCAGAAATTGCAGGGGAGCAAAGACACGATGATTTATGGGCACCCTGTTGTTGTAGGAGTCGGTCGAATGATCCTTAATCCTGTGCATGTTTTAATGATGATTTGCTTAAGGATCATTGACGGAACGGCGCCGAATTTGCAGGATCTTTACAGAACGTGGGCAAATAGTCTTGCTATACGATGAGATCCAATCTTAATTCTTCTTGCGCTTCTTTACGAACGAACGGAGGTGATGCCGCTGAATGAATAGTTGCTCGCCTTCGTCACGCATCAAGGTTCACTCGGCTTACCGGTAACTCATATGGCGGAAGGCGAGGCGCCGCCCGCGCTGGCGGGGTTGCGGCTGATCGCGGCCCCGATCGACGATGCCAGCGCGAAGATCGCCGAACTCGACAGGGAGATCGTGACCCGGCATCGCGCCGACGAGGCCAGCCGCCGGCTCGCCACCATCCCCGGCGTCGGTTCGCCGGCATGGGACTCGTCCACCTGGTCGCCGCTTTCGCTGGTCGACGGACCCGGAGCTATCGCCGCGCCCTGTGGGGTCTGACTGTCTTGCTGTGCGTCGTCATCGCCGGAAAGACGAGCTATTCGGACGTTGACAAAGCCCTGCACCTGTTCGCGATCTTCGCCATCGCAACGGCCGTGCGCGCCATGCCCTATGCCGCCACAGCCGCGGCCAAGGCCGAGGACAATGCACGACGGCGAGCCCCCCGGGCGCTCGGTGCCCAAGCGAATGCCGGACGCGCGAAGGGCGAAGGTGACAGTCGGTTGTGACCAGGTTTCGAACTCCTCCGACGACAGATAGGCCAGCGCCGTGAGAGGCAGCGTCGAAAGCGAGGTAGACGCAGGCCGCGGCGCAACGGTTCTTCGGCAGTCACCGACCGCCAGCGCCGATCGGACCGGCCGCCGCAAGGGAGCATCGGGCAAATGCCGAGCTGCGCGCGGCAGAATTTCGTGTCACCGGATCTCGGTCGGAAGTGGGCGAGATGCCAACGGGCTGCACCGCGCTTCAGCGTGTCAGGAGCTGCTCACGCGACCCCATCGCGCTGTTCCATTTCACGCCGATCGCAGCATTTGGCGAAATGAAGGTCAGATACCCGGCCGATGTGCCACGCGGCGTGCGGAACTCCCACGAGAACTGTGGTGCGGCGTCCCATTCGCAGTTTTCACGCTCGAGGAAATCTTCGGAGGCCCCGACCCTCGGATCGAGCAGCCGCTCGTCGGGATGGATGGGGCGATCGTTGAGGGGGTCCCACCCCATCGGGTGCCGTTCGCCGCGCACCATTGTCAGCTCGAGCTGGGCGCCATCGGCCTGAACATAGATGCGGCCCCGCATCGAATCGTGCACGATAACAAGGCTCGTGCTCTGCACGCCGGTGGCCACCGTCAGGCCATACGCCTGCTCGGTCCAGGCACCGGCGATCAGCGGTCCGATCCGGGCCAGATCGAAACTGCCATTTGCCCGCAGGATACCTGGGCCGCAGACCGGGTTGGCTGTCGCTGTCTGGGCCGTCGCTGTCTGGGCCGTCGCCGTCTGGGCCGTCGCCGCGCCCGCAAGAGCCAGCCAGACCATCACCAGCCCTGCCTGCAACCGTCCCGGTGCATGAGCCACCGCAGACCCCTTCTTGCTGATTCCAGCCAAAGTCGCGATAGCCTATCATGCCGTCGCCGTCCCAAGCATCTGATCCGACATGCAACAGACGTTCTTCGTTGACGGCGACGACGGGTTCAATCGCGGCCTGCTTGCCGCCGCCTGCCGCTCAGGATCAAGAGACCGCCGGGATCGGCCCACAACTTCCCGGCTGATCCGGGGACGCGCTGATCCGGGGACGCAATACCCATCCGCCGCGCCCTCGACGCTTCGCCAGCAGCGCCCTCACCCCCGCGGCGGGGCCGGCCGGCGGAGACGGTCGTTGATCGCTTCGCCCAGGCCCTGGTCGGGGATCGGGGCGACGGCGATGGCGGTGAAGGGGTTGGTCGAGGGTGCGCAGCAGGGCGAACAGGTTGCCGGTGGCCCAGACCGGGTCGCCGGCGGGCCTGAGGTTGGAGTCGGCCGCAGATTACCGCGATGGGGTGGACGGCCCTCGCGATTTCTCCGCGACCGCGAGTTGGGCGCTACGGTGGCCTGCACCCCCACGGACTCGGCCTCGGCCAGCCGCTCGCTTTGCGCGCACCGGGCCGGGCGGACCGCTATCCATCCCCCATGGACTCCATCACCGGAATCAGGGGGAAATCTCCTCGACGGTGCCGACGATGTCGGACAACGGGACCATGCCCGGCCCGCCCGAGTCCGGCGAGATCCGGCTGTCGAGGGAGTTGTCCCTGTGGTCTCCGAGCACGAAGACATGCCCCTCTGGCACCAGCTGCTCGGCCATGTGGTCGACGAAACTGTCCGGCGCCTCATCGAGAACGGCGTAGCTCACCCCGTTCGGCAGCGTTTCGAGGAACTGCGGGACGAGACACCGCCCCTCGCCATCCACTTCGCCACGACACAGCATGGCGGCCGACCCGTTCCCCTGCGGCAGAATGTAGTCGGGCAGCGGCTCGAGGTTCACCGCCACGCCGTCCAGGGTGAGCACGCCGCCGATCATCCCGACCCTCTGCCCGCCAACGGCGACCACCCGCTTGGCAAAGATCGCTCCATCCGGCCCGCGGCGAAAGACGATGATATCGCCGGGCTCCGGCGCGAAGCTGCCTGGCTGAATGAGCCGGGCGACAAAGCACTGCGACGGCGTGATCGCCGGCAGCATGCTGGTCGCGGGGCTGACGAAGCTCTCGTGGGTGCCGAACAGGCACGGCAGACAGACGCAGACTCGCGCCGACGCCGCCTGCGGCAGCAGCGTCAGTCCGGCTGCGAGAGAGACGCATGCCGCAATCAGCAGGCGATGCAGGGTGCGTCGCTGAAGATGTGGGACCATGCGCGATCCTGTTCTGCAAGGGGAACCATACAGCATTGGAGCAGCCATGGGAGCCGCCATACACGTAACGAGTCCCGAGCGAAAGGCGGGCTGGCGCCGGGTCAGCGCTGGATCTCCAGCTGCAGCGGGCCGTCCAGGGTGAACGCGGAGCCTGCCGGGCCCGCCTCCGCCGGCGCGGTGGCGCTGGTGGCCGGCGCGGTGGTGGAGGCCCCGCCGGCGTGGCCGGGATGCTGGTTGCTGGGCGGGTAGAACTCGCAGTTCCCGGAGCCGCTCGCGTCGCACCACACCTCCCACCCGCTCGGGTACCGGCAGATGGTGAATTGGTCACCGAAGTCCTCGAGGATTTCGCCACCGTTGCGGACGCAGTCGGTAAAGACGTCGTCGCCCACCGGAACGCCGAACGCCGCCGCAGGCCGGGGCGCGGCGGCGGCGAGGACCAGAAGGGCGGTGGTGACGGGAAAGGTCAGCTTGCGCATGGACGTTCTCCATGGTCAGGCATTGCGGGTGCAGGAGCTCGGGATGGAGGGGCGTCCCGGCTCATGCGCGGGCACTGGCGGGCGCAAGCCGGCCGGTGCTGGTAGTCCGTCCCTGGGCCGCATTCCTACCCCCCCAATGCGGCGCCCCAGCGGCACGCATCGGGCGACGGCGCGGCAATCCGCGGGCAATGCCGAGGCCGACCGCTCACGGCGGCGCACCCACCATATCCGCCGGCCGCTACACCCTTCGGCTTCGGCCCCGCCTGCGCGGCGCGAGCTGGCGGCCGAGCTGCGCCTCGACGCGGGCGAGAAACGCGAGTTCGGGATAAGTTCAGGAAACACAATACCTAACTCCCGCGCCGGCGACGCTTCGCCAGCACCCGCCCTCACCCCCGCGGCGCGGCCGCCCGGCGCAGGCGGTCGTTGATCGCCTCGCCCAGGCCTTCGTCCGGGATCGGGGCGACGGCGATGGCGGTGAAGGGGGGGCGGTCGAGGGTGCGCAGCAGGGCGAACAGGTTGGCGGCGGCCTCGACCGGGTCGCCGGCGGGGCTGAGGTTGGCGTCGGCGTCGGGGCTGCCTGGGCCGAAGCCGAGCAGGGCGGCCCCCGGCGGGCGCCGGGTCGCCGCCAGCAGCACCGGGCGGGCCGGCGCGTAGTGCGAGCGCAGCTGGCCGGGGGCGCTCGGCGCGGCCGGCGAGTTTTCGCTTGCGGGCGCGGCCAGCGGGCCGACCAGCGCCTCGATCGCCGCCCGCGCCAGGCCGCCGGGGCGCAGCAGCGCCGGGCGGGCCGGGTCGCTGAGGTCGACGATGGTCGATTCGACGCCGACGCTGCAGGCGCCGCCGTCGAGGATCAGGTCGATCCGCCCGCCCAGCCCGGCGGCGACATGGGCGGCGGTGGTCGGGCTCAGCCGGCCGGCCGGGTTGGCGCTGGGGGCTGCGACCGGGCCGCCGAACGCCTGCAGCAGCGCCTGGGCCACCGGGGCTGCCGGCACCCGCACCGCCAGCATCTCCAGCCCGGCGGTCGCCAGCAGAGAGACCGGGCAGCCGGGACGCCTGGCCAGCAGCAGGGTCAGCGGCCCCGGCCAGAACCGCTCGGCCAGCCGGCGGGCGGGCGGGTTCGGCTCGACCAGCGCGAAGGCCCGGTCGGCATCGGCGACATGGGCGATCAGCGGGTTGAACCGCGGCCGCGCCTTGGCTGCGAAGATGCGGGCCACCGCCGCCTCGCTGGTGGCGTCGGCGCCGAGCCCGTAGACGGTCTCGGTGGGGAAGGCGACCAGCCCGCCGGCGCGCAGGCACGCCGCCGCCCGTGCGATCGCGGCCGCGTCGGCGGCCAGCACCGGGGTCTCGCGCCCCGCTTCCATATCTGCAGGCTCCATGACCCTCTGGTTGCCTGAGCTTCTGTTGCAGTGCAACATTCGATTGCATAAGCTCGCGTGCCCCTGGATTTCACGTACCCCCTGGATTTCGCGTACTGGATGGAGACGGGCCGATGGCGGGACGGATCATCACGATCGCGCAGCAGAAGGGCGGCGCCGGCAAGTCGACGCTCGCCGCCAATCTGGCGGTGGCGCTGGCGCTCGGCCGGCGCAGCGTGGTGCTGGTCGACATCGACCCGCAGGGCTCGGTCGCCCGCTGGGGCGCCGCCCGCGAGGCCGAGGGCACGCCGGTGCGGGCCAAGGTCGCGGTCGAGGCCATCGCCGGCTGGCGCACCGCCGCCCAGGTGAAGCGCTTCGCCGACGATTACGACGCCGTCGTCCTCGACAGCCCGCCGCACGCCGAGACCGAAGCCCGGCTGGCGGTCCGCGCCGCAGACCTGGTGGTGGTTCCGCTGCAGCCGAGTGCGGCCGACCTGTGGGCGGTGCAGCCGACGCTGGACATGGCGGCGGCGGAGCAGCGGCCGGTGCTGCTGGTGCTGAACCGGACCCCGCCGCGGGCGCGGCTGACCGCGCAGATCGCCGAGGCTGCGGGCCGGCTGGCGCACCCGGACCTGAAGGTCGCCGCCGCCCGGATCGGCAACCGGGTCGCCTTCGCCGAGTCGTTCATGCGCGGGCTCGCCGTCGCCGAGATGCGCGGCGCCGGGGCGGCGGCCGACGAGATCGCGGCGCTGGCGCGCGAGGTCTGGAAGCGGGCGGCCTCCTGACGGGATGCTGTCAGCACGCGCCGCCTAGGGTCTGCCGGCAGTCAACAGGAGCCACGCCATGGACGACAACCCCAGCATCATGTCCCACGTCTCGATCGGGACCAACGATTTCGCACGCGCGACAGCGTTCTACGACGCGGTATTGGCTGCGCTGGGCGCCCGGCGGGTCGAGGAATTCCCCGGCGCGGTCGCCTACGGCCGGCAATATCCGGAATTCTGGGTGCAGGCGCCGCTCGACGGCGGCAGCGCGACGGTAGGCAACGGGGCGCATTTCGGCTTCTTCGCCGCCTCCCGGGAAGCCGTGGACGCCTTCTGGGCGGCCGCGATCGCCGCCGGCGCGACGCCCGACGGCGCGCCGGGGCCGCGCCCGGACTATACGGACGCCTATTACGGCTGCTTCGTCCGCGACCTCGACGGCCACAAGATCGAAGCTACCTTCTGGGACGCGTCGAAGGCATGACGCGGCGTCGCCATTGAAGAGGTGGACATGATCACGCTGTTCTGGTGCCCGCACACGCGGGCCTCGCGGATTGCCTGGCTTTTCGAGGAGTCCGGCCTGCCCTACGAGATCGCGCAGGTCGCGATCGGCGACGACGCGGCACGCGCCGGCAACCCTCCCGCCTTTGCCGCCGCCAGCCCGATGGGCAAGGTGCCGGCGATCCAGGACGGCCCGGTGGCGCTGGCGGATTCCGCCGCGATCGGGCTCTACATCGCCGACCGCTACCCGCAGACCGGGCTGGCGCCGGCGATCGACGCGCCCGATCGCGGCCGCTACCTCTACTGGATGACCTTCACCCCCGGGGTGATGGAGCCGGCGATGGGCGAGAAGTTCAGCGGCGCGGAGCCCAATCACGTCTCCCACGGCTGGGGCAGCTTCGACAGCATGATCCACACGCTGGAGGGCGGGCTCGCGCCGGGACCCTGGCTGCTCGGCGAGCGGTTCAGCGCCGCCGACGTGCTGGTCGGCTCGACCGCCTGCTACATGCGCCTGTTCAACCTGCTGCCCGACATCCCGGCGCTGCAGGCCTATGCCGACCGCTGCGCGGCGCGCCCGGCCTACCAGCGCGCCCAGGCCCTGGAGCCGGCGGCGGACCAGAGTGAACGCTGAGGAGCTCGCATTGACCGTCCTTCACGACCGAAGGAACTCGCCATGCCGACATTCGTGACGATCGGATATGGAGACCAGGCCGGTTACGACCGGACTGCCGCGGCCGTTCGAGATGCGGCCCACACTCTTGACGCGAAGCTGAGGCAGGCCGGCGTGGCGATGGGAATCGCCGGCGCTCCGGTGCAGGTACGCAATCCCGATGCTGCCCAGGTCGAGACGACGCACGGCCCGTTCATGACGTCCTCGCTGCCGGTGGCCGGTTTCGCGATCATCGAAGCGGCCGATCTGGCCGAGGCCATAGAGATGGTATCGCGAACGCCCTGCGCCGTTGCCCGCGGGGTCGTCGAGGTGTGGCCGCTGGAGCAGACGTCCTAGGCCGTGCGGAAGCGGCTGGGCGGGACGCCCAGCAGCCGCTTGAGGGCGCGGGCAGTTCGCCGGCTTCACCTGCTTTCGGCCCTTCCGGTCAGGGACGCGACTGCGGCACCAGCTTCGGCGGCGGCAGCAGCAGCCTCGTCTCGGCACGGGTCGGAATCGGCATGTCGGGGTCGGCAGCGCATCCCCGCCGACCCTCCGCATCCAGGCCGATCTCGGCAAGGCCGTCGAGGCAGACGCATTCCGCCGACGCCGGGTCCGGCCGGGTGCCGGGGGCGCAGAACCACGAGCAGCTGCCATCCTCCAGCAGGATCTGGTAGGGCGGCAGGCAGAGCTCCGGCGCCAGCGGCGGCAGCGTGGGCATGTCGAGCAGATCGGGCATCTCAGGCAGGTCGGGCAACTCCGGCATCGCGGGAAGGTCGACGCAGAACAGGCCACCGTCCGCGCCGACCAGCGCCATCTGGCCGGGAAGGCACGACCGGGCCGCCCCTTCGGCTGCGGCCGACAGCCAACAGACGCACGC
>JBHJOG010000051.1:0-5295 GCA_050329975.1 Alphaproteobacteria bacterium
GCGAGCCAGGTCGGCGCGGTCCCGTCGGCGCGCCGCGCGCGCTGGACCCGCCGCCGCCGGCTGGAGGCGGCGCTGGCCTTGCTCTGCGACCCGAGATTCGACCGCCTGATCACCGGCGAAGTCGCATTCGCTGACCTGCCGGCCCGCCTGCCCGCTCTGCTCGGTCCGGACGCGGCCGGGCTTGCCACAATCGTCCGCTATCGGTGATGTCGAGCCGGACGGCACTGTCGCTCCAGGCCCTGACCAACCCACATCAGATGAGGAAAAGCCCGCATGTTCACCGTCGAGGTTCGCGACCACATCATGATCGCCCACTCCCTGCCGCGCCCCTTCTTCGGGCCCGCGCAGAACCTGCACGGCGCCACCTTCGTCGTCGACGTCGCCTTCCTGGCGGAACAGCTCAACCAGTACAATGTGGTGGTCGACATCGGCCGGGCGCACGAGGTGCTGAAGGAGGTCCTGCAGCCGCTCGGCTACGCCAACCTGGACGCGGTGCCGGAGCTGGAGGGAGAACTGACCACCACGGAGTTCCTGTGCCGGTACATCCATGACCGGATCGCCGAGGCCGCCCGCGACGGCCGGCTGGGCGACGGCGGCGAGGCGCTGTCCGGGCTCAGGGTGACGCTGAACGAGAGCCACGTCGCCAAGGCGAGCTACGAAGGCCCCCTGTGACGGCGTCGATCCCGTTCCTGATTCCCGGCGACCTCGCCACCCCGACCGGCGGCTACGCCTATGCGCGCGCTCTGATCGCCCACGGACCCGCCATCGGGCTGGTGCTGGATCCCCGGCGGCTGCCGGCTGACTTTCCGCGCCCCTCGGACGCGAGCCTGGCGTCGACGGCGGCCGTGCTTGCGGAACTCCCGGCAGACCGGCCGGCCCTGGTCGACGGGCTCGCCTTCGGCGTGCTGCCCGCCCAAGTGCTGGCGCGAGCCAGGGCGCCGCTGGTGGTCCTGCTGCACCACCCGCTTGGCCTGGAGACCGGGCTCGACCCCGCCGACCGCGACCGCCTGCTCGTCAGCGAGACCGCCGCGCTCGGCCATGCCCGCGCCGTCATCGTCCCCAGCCGGCACATCGCCGGGACGCTGGCCTCCGGGTTCGACGTCCCGGCCAGCCGGATCACGGTCGCCCCGCCCGGCACCGAGCCCGTGCCGGCGGCTGAGCGTCGCGGCAGCCCGCCACTGATCCTCTCTGCCGGCACGATCACGCCGCGCAAGGGCTTCGACGTGCTGGTCGCGGCGCTGGCACAGCTGGCGGACTTGGCCTGGACCGCGGCCTTCGTCGGCAGCACCGACCGCGACCCGGACGCGACCGCGGCGCTGCAGGCCCAGATCGCCGCCGCCGGCCTGGCCGACCGGATCCTCCTGACCGGCAGTGTCGCGCCGGAGCGGATGCGCGCGCTGTTCGCCGGCGCCGACCTGTTCGCGCTCGCCTCCCACTATGAAGGCTACGGCATGGTGTTCGCGGAAGCGCTGGCCGCCGGGCTGCCGATCGTCGGGACCACCGGCGGCGCCGTGCCGGAGCTGGTCCCGGCAGGGACCGGCCTGCTGGTCGATCCCGGCGACGTCGGCGGCCTGCGCGATGCGCTGGCGACCCTGCTCACCGACCGTGCCGCCGCCGACAGGATGGCCGCGGCGGCGCGTGCGGCCGGCGCCCGCCTGCCGCGCTGGGACGCGACCGCCGGCATCGTCAAGGTGGTGCTGGACGCTGCCTGGCCGTGAGCGGCTTCAGCGCAGACTGGCTGGCGCTGCGCGAGCCTGCCGACCGGCGGGCGCGCAATGACGGAATCGCCCGGATGGTTGCCCAGAGCCTGGCCGGCGCCGCGCATGCGTCGATCTGCGATCTGGGCGCCGGCACCGGCTCGTCGCTGCGCGCGCTCGCGCCGGTGTTGCCGGTGCGGCAGGACTGGCTGCTGATCGACAGCGACCCGGCATTGCTGGCGGCGGCGCGGACAGCGCTGGCGGGGTGGGCCGATCATGCCGATGTCGCGGATGCAGGCCTTGCGCTCGCCATCGGCGATCGGCGGATCGGCGTGCGCCTCCACCAAGCCGACCTGCGGGACGATCTCGATGGATTGCTGCCGGCAGCGGCCGACCTGATCAACGGCTCGGCGCTGATCGACCTCGTATCCGATGCGTGGCTCGACAGGCTGGTGCAGGCCGCCCGTCGCCGTGGCTCGATGGTGCTGATGACGCTCTCCTATGCCGGGCTCGAGACCTGGACGCCGCCGTTGCCGGCGGATGCCGAGATGCTGGCCGCCTTCACGGCCCATCAGCAGGGCGACAAGGGCTTCGGTCCGGCGCTCGGGCCCCGGGCGGCCGAGGTGCTGTCGCGCAAGCTGAAACAGGCCGGCTACGAGGTGGTGCTCGCCCCCAGTCCGTGGCGGCTGTCCACCGACCGCGAGCCTGCTCTGATCGCCGCACTGGCAGAAGGCATCGCCGCCGCCGTGGGCGAGACCGGCCGTCTCCCGCCGGAGCGCGTCGCCGCCTGGCGCGCCGCGCGCCGCGCCGCAGCCGCCGTCGAAATCGCCCATATCGACCTGTTCGCCCGGCTGCCGTAGCCAGGCCGCAAGCCTCACTCCGCCGCGGCGGCCTTGCCCCAGCCTGCCGTCCAGCGGCTCTCCAGCGCGCAGTCGAACAGGATGTCGGCGCCGACAGCATAGGTCGTCACCATCGGCCGGATCGCCTCGCTGAGCGCGTCGATCGGCGGCAGGCAGAGTCCGGGCGTGCCCGACCCGAGCAGGATCGGCGCCAGCATGATGTGCAGCCGGTCGATCGCGCGCGCGGCGATGAAGCCGGAAAGCGTGCACGCGCCGCCCTCGATCAGCAGCCGGCGGTAGCCGCGGGAAAACAGCGCCTCGACGATCGCCGCCGGCGCGATCCGGCCGGTTGCGGCGTCCGCCGGCAGCCCGACCGTGTCGCTGTCGGCGGCGGTGCCGGCGACCACCCGCAGCGGCGGCTCGCCGTCGTCGGTCATGCAGCGGGCCGATGGCGGAGTCCGGCCGCGCGGGTCGATGATCACGCGGCGCGGATGGGCGCCGGCGCAGCGACGCACGGTGAGCTGCGGATCGTCGTGCAGGATCGTGCCGACCCCGACCACGACCGCATCCACCGACGCCCGCAGCCCGTGCAGGTGATCGAGCGCCTGCGGCCCGTTGATGTAACGAGACTGCCCGGTCGGCGTGGCGATGCGCCCGTCCAGCGACTGGCCGAGCTGGCCGACGACAAAGGGGCGGTCGCTCCGGCCGGCGGCGACGATAGCCAGGGACTGGTCTGCGGGGCTCTGCATGCTCATCGCGTCATGACCGGATCGGACCGCATATCCCGCCGCGGGAATGCGGCAACTTTGCGGGTGGCCGGTCAGGCGGCATCGGAATCGGCCCCGAGGTCAGCCCCGGCGTCGGTGGCGATCAATGCCAGGAACGGGGCCGCAAAGTCGCGCAGCTTTGCCGCGCCGACCCCGCTGATCCGGGCGAACTCCGCCTCGCTGTGCGGCCGGCGCTCCGCCATCTCGATCAGCGAGCGGTCGGAAAAGATCACATAGGCAGGGACCGCGCGTGCCTTGGCCAGCTTCAGCCGCAACGCCTTCAGCCGGTCGAGCAGCGCGTTTCCGCTCTCCGAGAGGTCGGGCGCCTCCGCCTGCCTGCGCGCCTTGCGCTCCGTCCGGTCCAGCGGGCGCATGGTGTCCTCGCGGAAGCGGAAAATGCCCTCGCCATGCACCAGCGCCTGGCCGGCCTCGGTCGCCGCCAGCCCGCCATAGCCCTGGATGTCGAGCCGGAGCAGTCCGGCCGCAACCATCTGGCGGATCAGCGAGTGCCAGTGCTGCTTCGGCCGCTCGGCGCCGACGCCGAAGGTCGGCAACCGGTCGTGGCCGGCGGCGGCTACCTTATCGGTCACCGCGCCGGTGAGCACGTCGGTGACATGGACGGCGCCGTATCGCTGGCCGGTGCGGATCACCGCCGACAGGATCTTCTGCGCCTCCTGGGTCCCGTCGGTCATCGGCAGCGGATCCAGGCAGACGTCGCAATTGCCGCAGGGTCCGCTCTCCTCGCCGAAATAGGCGAGCAGGCCCTGCCGGCGGCAGGTTGGCGATTCGCAATAGGCGATCAGGGCGTCCAGCCGCTTGTGCTCGCGGCGCTTGCGCTCCTGTGACGAGTCCTCCTGGTCGATGAACATCCGGCGCATCCGGATGTCGTCGAGCCCATAGAGCATGTGCGCCTCGGCCGGCGCGCCGTCGCGCCCGGCACGGCCGATCTCCTGGTAATAGGCCTCCGGGCTGCCCGGCAGGTCGGTGTGGAACACGTAGCGGATGTCGGGCTTGTCGATGCCCATGCCGAAGGCGATGGTGGCGACCATGACCAGCCCCGGCTCGGTCATGAACGCGTTCTGGTTGGCGTCGCGGTCGGCCTTGTCCATGCCGGCGTGATAGGGCAGCGCCCGGATGCCGTTGTCCGTCAGCTGCCCGGCGACGTCCTCGGTCTTCTTGCGCGACAGGCAGTAGACGATGCCGCTGGCGCCGGGATGGCGGCGGACGAACGCGAGCAGCTGCTTCGGCCCGTTGCGCTTCGGCTCGACCGCCAGCTTCAGGTTCGGCCGGTCGAAGCCGAGCACGTGCTCCTCGACCCGGCCACCGAACAGGCGTGCCGCGATGTCCTGCCGGGTCACCGCGTCGGCGGTCGCGGTGAGCGCCGCGATCGGCACCCCGGGGAAGCGCGCCCGCAGCTCGCCCAGTGCCTCGTACTCCTTGCGGAACGACGGGCCCCATTGCGAGATGCAATGGGCCTCGTCGACCGCGATCAGGCGCACCGGCAGGCGGGCGAGCGCGTCGAGCATCCTGGCCGTCATCAGCCGCTCCGGCGCCAGGTAGAGCAGGCGGACCTCACCGGCGACCGCCCGCTTCCAGGCGGCCACGTTCTGCTCCCGGTCGCGGGACGAGTTTATCGTCTCGGCCGCCACGCCGGCCAGCCGCAGCGCCGCCACCTGGTCGTGCATCAGCGCGACCAGCGGCGAGACCACGATGGCGAGCCCGCCCAGCGCAAGTGCCGGCAGCTGGTAGCACAACGACTTGCCGAACCCGGTCGGCATCACCGTCAGCACATCACGGCCGGCAAGCAGCGCATCGACCACCGGCTCCTGTCCCGGCCGGAACCCGTCGAATCCGAACACGTGCTTCAGCAGCTGTCGCTTGAGATCGCCGTCCGCCACTGGAGGTGCTGAATCCATTCCTGCCGACTGCCGTGGAGCGACGGTTGGGCAGTCGGCGCCCGCGCCGCCCGCGCCGGCGCCATCATCACCGCTC
>JBHJOG010000052.1:0-39300 GCA_050329975.1 Alphaproteobacteria bacterium
CGGACCCGGGCCAACCAGTTGCTCGCCTTCTTGCAGCGCGACGTCGGTTACGTGTCCGGGTGCGGTGTAGACCTGATAGAGCGCGCCTGCCGAGAAGGGATAGACCTGCACGGCATTGACGTAGCCGTCGCGAGTCGGCTCGACCCGGGCTGCTTCGTTCGCCTGGGTGACGCGGACGGTGGGCTCGGCCGGCTCCGGCTCCCCAGCCTCTTGATCGGGCAGCGGCTTCAGCTGGCCGGGCAGCGGCAAGGGCGTCGGCACCTCGACGACCGCGACCGGGCGCGCCGGCTCCGGCTCCAGCACGGCCGGTTGCGGTTCCGCGTCATAGCGAATTGGCGGTGGCCGATAGGAGGTGCAGCCGGCGACTGCGGCGACGCCGATCAGCAGAACCGGGAGTCCGGCATTCAGGATGTACGGCCTCATGGCGCGAGCTCCTTCGACCAGTTGATGGCGTTGACGTAGATGCCGAGCGGGTTCCGGCGCAGGCGCTCAGGCTCGCGCGGTAGCTGGATCACAAGGGTGAGGATGGCGGTCCAGCGTTCAGTGGCGGCGAGGCTGCCGTTTTCGTAGCGGCGCTCGGTCCAGGCGACGCGGAAGGAGCCAGGCGAAGCCCGGATCACGCTCGAGACCTCGACCGACACCTGCTCCCGGCCGACCCGGGCGAAGGGGTCGTTTGCCCGGGCGTGACCGTTGAGCGCCAACGCACCGCGGTCGGTGGTGAAGTCGTAGGCGCGCAGCCAGTTCTGACGCACGATGACCGGGTCGGCCGGGATGGAGCGGACCTGCTCGATGAAGCGGGCGAGATGCCAGGCGATCTGCGGGTCGGAGGGCTGGTAGTCGGCGATCGCCGGCCCCACCGCCTGCGCCTCGCCAAGCTGGTCGACCTGCACCACCCAGGGGACGATGGTGCCGCGCGCAGACTGCCAGAGCAGGCCAGCGGACAGGCCTGCCGCGAGCAGCAGGCTGCCGAACGCCATCAGCCGCCAGTTTCGCGCCTGGACGCGAGCGGAGCCGATCCGCTCGTCCCAGGCCTGCGCCGCCTTCTGGTAGGGTGTCTCGGGTTGGGGCGTCTTGCCGTAGCGGACGGAAGGCCTGCGGAACAATGTCATCGGCGGTCATCCTGATCGAGCGGGATCGACATCGCGCCGCCGCCGTGGTCGCCGGACCGCACGGCATGGGCGGTCGCGGCAACGCCATGGCTCAAGGCCTGGCTGCGGCGCAGGCGTTGCGCCCAGGCTGGTGCCGCGCCGGCCACCAGCGGCGCGGCCGCTGTAGAGTCCGGCCGCGATCCGCCGGTGACCGCAAAAGCACCCTGCCCGCCGGCCTGGAAGCTCTCCGCAAGCGCGCCGGCCGTGCGGGCGGCCGCGCTGCGGGCAGGCTGGATCGCGGCCCCGGCGCTGGCCCGGGCGACGCCGCCCAGACCGGCGGCTGTAGCCGCGAGGCCGGTCTGTCCGGACGACGCTGCTGCCAAGCGATAGGTGGTCGCAGCACCACCTGCGGCATAGGCGCCGCCGCGGGCCGCTCCGCCGATGGCACCACCGAGCGCACCGGCGCCGGCCCGCGCGCCGATGACCCCGGCGGCCCCGAGGCCGCCGACGGCGAGCGTGGTGCCGACCGCGGCACCGGCGCCGAGCTGTGGTGCGCCGGCGACGAGCCCGCTCGCAATGCCGGGGGCGAAGATGCCGAGCCCGCACAGCGCCACCGCCCCGAGCACGACCGACAAGGCTTCCTCGATCGTCGGCTGCGCACCCCCGAAGCCGGTGCTGAACTCGCCGAACAGCCCGGAGCCGATGCCGACGATGACGGCGAGCACCAGGATCTTCACCCCTGAGGCGACGACGTTGCCGAGCACCCGCTCGGCAAGGAAGGCGGTCTTGCCGAACAGCGCGAAGGGGATCAGCACGAAGCCGGCGAGTGTCGTCAGCTTGAACTCGATCAGGGTGATGAAGAGCTGGACCGCGAGGATGAAGAAGGCGACGAGGACGATCAGCCAGGCCAGCATCAGGATCGCGATCTGGATGAAGTTCTCGAAGAAGCTGGTGAAGCCCATCAGCTGGGCGGCCGCGATCAGGATCGGCCGGCCGGCGTCGAAGCCGACCTGGGCCAGGCGTCCCGGCTGCAGGAGCTCCGCCTCGCTGATAGCGGAGCCGCCGGCCTGGAGCCCGAGCCCGGCGAAGCTCTCGAACACGATGCGCGCCAGCCGGTTGAAGTTGCCGATGACGAAGGCGAAGAAGCCGATGTAAAGCGTCTTCCTGACCAGGCGCGCCACCACGTCCTCGTCGGCGCCCCAGGCCCAGACCAGGCCCGCCAGCACGATGTCGATCGCGATCAGGGTCGAGGTGAGGAAGGCGACCTCGCCGCCGAGCAGACCGAAGCCGGAGTCGATGTAGCGGGTGAAGACCTCGAGGAAGCGGTCGATGACGCTGGTGCCGCCCATCGCTCATTGGCCTTCGGCATCGCCAGGCGGCGGAACTTGCGCCCGGTCGGGCTCGGTCGAGGGCGGCGCGGTCTCGGCCGGGGCCAGAAAGCGGTCGCGGATCGCGTCCCACAGCGCCTGGCATGCGGCATCGCTGGCCGCGTCCAGGCCGAGCGCCCGGCAGCGCGCAAGCTCGAGCCCCAGCGGCTCGGTCCCGTTCATCGCCGGGACCGGCGACAATTCTTCCTGGCCGCCGCGCGTCGCGAACAGTGCGGCAACGACAGCCCCGGCAACCAGGGCTATCGCCGCAGTGCGGGCGAGCATCCTGGCGCTCATCACCACCCTCACTCGTGGAACATCCGGACGGTGGTGGGCCGATAGCCCTCACCCGGCGCCATGAAGCGCTGGACCTGCTCGCGCGCCTGCACCTGGGCCGCGGCCCTGCGCGCCTCCTCCAGCGCCGCGGCCCGCCCCTGCGCCGCGAGCATGGCGGTGAGATCGGCCAGCTGCTGCGACTGCACGGCCAGCAGCTGATTGCCGGCCTGGGTCGCCTGCAACACGCCAACCGCGGACTGGCTGGCGCCGACCAGCGTACCGACCTGCGTCTGCACCTGCGGCAGCGTCTCGACGGCGCCGGCGCCCACCATAAGTGCGTGTTGCAGCGCCGAGACCGACGCCTGCCACCGTTCGCGGGCGCCGTCGACGAGCTGCTGGTCGGTGCGATCGGACCCGAAGTCCTGATAGCCCTGCTGGAACTGCTGCTCGATCGCCTGCACGTCATAGGCGATGCGATCGGCCTGCCGGAGCAGCCCCTGCATCTGCGCGAACGAGCCCTCGATCTGATCCTGCACCGACATCGGCAGGCTCGCGAGCTGCCGCGCCTGGTTGATCAGCATCTGCGCCTCGTTCTGCAGGCTGGTGACCTGGTTGCTGATCTGCTCGAGCGCACGCGCCGCCTGCAGCACGTTCTGGGCGTAGTTGCTGGGATCGTAGACGATCCATTGCGCGTGGCCCGGCGCGGCAAGCACGAGCGACAGCGCCACGGCGCTGCTCGCGGCGAGGTGGCGGATGCGGATCATGACGATACCTCCATGGTGGGGAGAAGCTCGGCCGCCCACCCGGCGCCCTTGTGGCGCAGCCACGCCGCCGCAAGACCGTCGCGGCCGTGCTCGGCCACCAGCTCGCCGATGGCGAGCTGATCGGCCTTCGCGGAGACGGCGGTGAAGGCGAGCGCGACTGCGCCGAGGCCGAGCTCGAACAGGCGATTGCCGTGGCGGGACTGGCAGTAGTAGTCCCGCTTCGGGGCGGCCCGGCTGATGATCTCGATCTGCCGGTCGTTGAGCCCGAACCGGCGATAAACGGCCGTGATCTGAGGCTCGATCGCGCGCTCGTTCGGCAGGAACAGGCGCGTCGGGCAGCTCTCGACGATGGCCGGCGCGATCGGGCTGGTCTCGATGTCGGCCAGCGACTGGGTCGCGAACACGACGGACGCGTTCTTCTTGCGCAGAGTCTTCAGCCATTCGCGCAGCTGCTGCGCGAAGCCCGGATCGTCGAGGGCAAGCCAGCCCTCGTCGACGATGACCAGCGTCGGGCGGTCGTCCAGCCGGCGCTCGAGCCGGTGGAACAGATAGGCGAGCACGGCGGGTGCCGCCCCGGTCCCGATCAGGCCCTCGGTCTCGAACGCCTGCAGGTCCGCGTCGCCCAGGCGCTCGACCTCCGCATCGAGCAGGCGCCCGAACGGACCGCCGAGGCAGTACGGGGCGAGCGCCTGTTTGAGCGCGCCCGACTGCAGCAGCACCGAGAGCCCGGTGAGGGTTCGTTCCACCGGCGGGGCCGAGGCGAGCGAGGTCAGGGCAGACCAGAGATGCGCCTTGGCGTCCGGGGTGGCCGGGACACCCTCGCGCAGGAGAATGCTTGCCACCCATTCGGCGGCCCAGCCGCGCTCGGCTGCGTCGTCGATCCGGGCCAGCGGCTGCAAGGCCACGGGCTCGACGACATCTTCCGCCAGCGCGCCGCCGAGATCATGCCAATCGCCGCCCATCGCCAGGGTCGCCGCGCGGATCGAGCCCCCGAAATCGAAGGCGCACAGCTGGGCGTTCGCGTAGCGCCGGAACTGCAGGGCCATCAGCGCGAGCAGCACGCTCTTGCCGGCGCCGGTCGGGCCGACGACCAGCGTGTGGCCGACGTCGCCGACATGGAGCGCGAAGCGGAATGGTGTCGCCCCCTCGGTCCTGGCGAAGAACAGCGGCGGCGCCGCGAAATGCGCATCGCGGTCAGGCCCCGCCCACACCGCCGACAGCGGGATCATGTGGGCGAGGTTCAAGGTCGAGACTGGCGGCTGGCGGACGTTGGCGTAGGCGTGACCCGGCAGCGAGCCGAGCCAGGCCTCGATCGCGTTCACCGTTTCGGGTATGCAGGTGAAGTCGCGCCCTTCGATGACCTTCGCGGTCAGCCGCAGCTTCTCGTCGGCGACGGCGGCATCCACATCCCAGACCGTCACCGTCGCGGTCACATAGGCCTGGCCGATGGCGTCGCTGCCGAGCTCCTGCAAGGCGGCGTCGGCGTCCAGCGCCTTGTTGTGGGCGTCGGTGTCGAGCAGGGCCGACGCCTCATTGGTCATCACCTCCTTGAGGATGGCGCCGATCGACTTGCGCTTGGCGAACCATTGCCGGCGGATTCGGGTCACCAGCCGCGTGGCGTCCGCCTTGTCGAGGCAGATGGCGCGGGTCGACCAGCGGTAAGGGAAGGCCAGCCGGTTGAGCTCGTCGAGGATCCCGGGGAAGGTGGCACTGGGAAAGCCGATGACGGTAAGCGTGCGCAGGTGATGTGCGCCCAAGCGCGGCTCGAGCCCGCCGGTCAGCGGCTGGTCGGCCAGCAGCGCGTCGAGATGCATTGGCGTCTCGGGCACGCGCACGCGATGACGCCTGCTCGAGATGCAGGCGTGCAGATAGCTCAGCGTCTCCGCGTCGCCGAGCCATGCGGACTCGGGCACGAAGCCCTCGACGAGCTGCAGCACCCGATCGGTGCGATCGACGAAGCTCTTCAGGTGCGCCCACGGATTGACGCCGCCACGGGCCCGTCCCTCGTAGAGCCAGCCCTCGGCGCGCGACGCCTCCTCGGCCGGCGGCAGCCACAGCAACGTCAGGAAGTAGCTGCTCTCGAAATGCGCTCCAGCCTCCTCGAACTGCGCTTTGCGCTCGGCGTCGACCAGGGCGGAGACGGGGTCGGGGAAGCGGCTTTCCGGATAGCGGGTCGCCGGATTGCGCTGCGCCTCGACAAAGATCGCCCAGCCGGAGCCGAGACGGCGCAGCGCATTGTTGAGCCGCGCCGTCGTGCCGACCAGCTCGGCCGGGGTGGCACTGTCGAGATCGGGCCCGCGGAACCGCGCCGTGCGCTGGAACGAGCCGTCCTTGTTCAGCACCACGCCGGATGCGACCAGCGCCGCCCAGGGCAGGAAGTCGGCGAGTCCGGCGGTCTTCCTGCGGTACTCGGTGAGGTTCAGCATCGTCGACCCTTACACCCCGAGCTGCGCCGGGTAGCGCAGGTGCCGGCGCACGACGTCGACGAACTGCGCATCACGCTTCGCCGCCCAGACGGCCGCCGCGTGACCGATCGCCCAGACCAGCAGTCCCGGAACCCAGAGCCGCAGCCCGAGCCCGATCGCGGCCGCCAGCGTGCCGTTGGCAATGGCGACCGTGCGCGGAACGCCGCCAAGCAGGATCGGCTCGGCGAGCGCCCGGTGGACCGGCGCATAGAAGCCGGCGACGGGTTCGGCGTCCATCAGATGAGCGCTCCGCCGCCGAAGGAGAAGAACGACAGGAAGAAGCTCGAGGCGGCAAAGGCGATCGACAGTCCGAAGACGATCTGGACCAGGCGGCGGAACCCACCGGACGTGTCGCCGAAGGCGAGCGTGAGGCCGGTCACGATGATGACGATCACCGCGATGATCTTGGCGACCGGTCCCTCGATGGATTCGAGGATCTGCTGCAGAGGCTGTTCCCAAGGCATCGACGATCCCGCGGCATGAGCCGGTGCACTCAGAAGTGCTGCAAGGGTGAAGGCCGATGCGGCCGCCCACCAATGGCGAAGGCAACAAAAAGATGACCTCATGGGTGGTCTCCTGCAGGCGTGAGGCGGTAGTCGCCGTCGCGACCGAGGCCGGCGACGCTGGCGAGCTCGGAGAGACGCCGGGCCGATCCGCGGCCGGCGAGCACGGCGACGACCTCGATCGTCTCGGCGATCAGCGCGCGCGGGACCGTGACGACGGCTTCCTGGATCAGCTGTTCGAGCCGGCGCAGCGCGCCGCGCGCGGACCCGGCATGGATGGTGCCGATGCCGCCCGGGTGGCCGGTACCCCAGGCCTTGATGAGATCGAGGGCTTCCGCGCCGCGCACCTCGCCGATCGGGATCCGATCGGGTCGGAGGCGAAGCGCCGACCGCACGAGGTCCGACAGGCTGGCAACGCCATCCTTGGTGCGCAGCGCCACCAGGTTGGGGGCTGTACACTGCAGTTCGCGCGTGTCCTCGATCAGCACCACGCGATCGGCGGTCTTGGCCACCTCAGCCAAGAGAGCGTTGACCAGCGTGGTCTTGCCGGTCGAGGTGCCGCCCGCCACCAGCACGTTGCGCCGCTCGGCAACAGCCCGGCCGAGCAGGTCAGCCTGGCCCGCGGTCATGATCCCTGCTGCCACATAGTCGTCCAGCGTGAACACGGCGACGGCGGGCTTGCGGATCGCGAAGGTCGGCCCGGCGACCACCGGCGGCAGCAAGCCCTCGAACCGTTCGCCGGTCTCGGGCAGTTCGGCGGAGACGCGGGGCGCGCCGGCATGCACCTCGGCGCCGACATGATGCGCAACGAGGCGGACGATCCGCTCTCCGTCGGCCGGCGACAGCTGCTCGCCGGTCTCGGCAAGCCCCTCTGCCAGGCGGTCCACCCAAAGCCGGCCGTCCGGGTTCAGCATCACCTCGACGACGGCGGGATCTTCCAGCCAGGACGCGATCCGCGGCCCGATTGCGGTGCGCAGCATGCGCGCGCCGCGTGAAACCGCCTCTGCTCGGATGGAATGCGCCGCCACGACTATCCCCGCTCGTTGCCGACCGCGCGCAATGCGGTCGGCGATCGGGGATGATTAGAAGAGGCGGGAACCGGGGTGGCGCAACAGCGTCAGAGCGGGTATAGGGCTCTGGGGTAGTAAGACAGGAATTCGGCGGATCCTAATTCTGCAGCTCCATAAGTTCAAAGCTTGGACGTGCAACCGCTTTGTCCTGCCGCGCGCAAACGGCCGCGCTGATGGCTGAACGGCCGCACTGATTCACCTAGTCAAGGTGGTTGCGGGGCACGCAACACGCTTGTCCTACTGTCTCAGGCGATGGACATTCTCGGCGGCCTGGAAGGCCCGTAAATCCTTGGTTCAATTCCCGGTTTGGGAGTTGAACCCGCGACCTTCAGGATCGCCGTGTCTGTCCCAGGACAGAGATGGCGGACAAACAGAGAGGCTATGCGGCACCCTTCCCGCTGCAACTGACCTTCGAAGAGAGGGCATCCTGGAACAGGCGGCGGGCGACCTGCCGCTCGGCGCCTACATCCGCTCCCGCCTGTTCGATGAGTCCACGCCGCCGCGCCGCACCCGCGGCAAGCGGCCGGTCAAGGATCATATCGAGTTGGCCAAGGTGCTGGGCGAACTCGGACGCTCCCGCATCGCGAACAATCTCAACCAACTGGCGCGGGCTGCGAACAGCGGCTCCCTGCCCGTTACCCCCGAGACCGTCCAAGCGAAGCGGGAGGGCTTGGCCTTGACGGCCCTGGGGCCGGAGGCCCCCTACGAAAGAAGCAACGTCAGCCACAGGCTGGCCGTGATGCGCGGGTCGCAGGCCCGCGCGCGACGATCAACCAAGCCTGCCAGGAGCGTCAGCATAGCGACGCCGAAGGCGGGACGCGGGAAGCGGCGATCGGCCGGACAGGGTTCCCGGCGCACCCGTAGGAGCGGCCCTTGGAGCCGCGGGACCGAGCGCGCCCTTGGGAGGCCGTCAGTATCGGGAGCTGCCAAGCGCCCCCGCGTGAGGGATCGACGCCCAGAGGGCCGAAATCCGCGAAGCGGAGTTCGGTTCTCGAGAGCCCGGTCCTGTGAGGCCGAAGACGGAACAGGACGCGCGCGAATGAAGCTGATGTGGATAACACGCAAGACGCGCATCGATGCGTGAGCGACCTGCCGCGAATTGGGTTATCCTCCAGCGCAGTGTCAACGAAAGCAAGAGCGCCAAAGCCGGCCCTGGCAGGCATGGCTGCACACAGCGCCGCCGGAGATCTGGATGTCGTTCAGGGCAGAGACTTACCGCGTTCTCATCGCTTCGCCGTCGGACCTCGCGGAGGAGCGGCGCGCCGCGGCGAACGCGATCAACGAGTGGAACGCGCAGCATGCGGCCGCCGAGGGCGTGGTGCTGCTGCCGGTCGGCTGGGAGACCCACGCGATGCCGGAGTCAGGGCGGCGTCCCCAGGATGCGATCAATCAACAGCTGGTGCGCGAGTGCGATCTGCTGATCGGCATGTTCTGGACCAAGCTCGGCACGGAGACGGGTGCGGCGGAGTCTGGAACTGTCGAGGAGATCGATCAGTTCGTCGCTGGCGGCAAACCAGCGATGCTTTATTTCTCACGCAGGCCGGTTGACCCCAATGCCATCGACCTGGATCAGAGCCGTAGACTCAGAGCCTTCAAAGTGGAGACCTTCGATGCGGCGCTGACAGGCGCGTTTGCCAGCGTCGATGAGCTGGAGCGCATACTGCTGCGGGATCTGACCCGGCAGGTGCGCCGGCTGCACGGGGCGCGCCGCACCGGAAGCGGAAAGCTCGATCAGGCATACCGGCTAACGGAGCTGATCCGGCTGCACAAGGAGAACCAGATCACGCCCGCGGAATTCGAGCGCTACAGGGACCAGTTCCTCGGGCCTGGGCGCCGCACGAAGGCAACGGTAACCGACCCGGTGGAGCCCGGCGAGGTCGGGCCGAACGGCTACCGCGTCGGCTACACGAAGGACGGCGATAAGGTGGAGTGGGTGCCCGCGGATGACGGATCGGACGAGGAATGGCCTTTGCTACTCCGCCGCGGCGATAAGGCGATCGAGAAGGCGCGCACTGAGTTCTGGGACAAGGTGTGGTGGAACCGGCACCAGAACTGGCTGTACCGGATAAAGACGGGTGACGAGCCGCTGACCGATGAGCAAAAGCCCATTCTGGAGCAGGCGAAGAAGGCGGCGCGGCGCATCGAGCGGAAGTACGGGAAGAAGAATCTCGGGTGGGATGATTTCGAGTGGGGGTTGCTGAGCGGTAAGCTCTCCTCGCTGTCATGGGTGATGGGCATGGAGTGGGAAGAGTCGCTGGACACATAGAGTCAGCGATGCGCTCCGGTTCGCGGAAGTCTTTAATATCTAAACGCTTGGCGATCACTTCCTGAGCAGCAGTAGAATCGACAGTGGAGTGCTATGGCTGAGAAAGGTGTATTCGGTCCGCGTTCTCTCGTGATGTTCATCGATGAAACGGGAAGCGAGGACTACAGCGATCCGTCGTTCCCCGTGTTTGGCTACGGTGGGTGCGCCGTCGTCGGGGCTGACTACAGGAAACTGATCGTAAAGCCCTGGAGGCACCTAAAGCGCTATCGCTTGGGCGGCGCCGATAAGCCGTTTCACGCGACGGAGTTTCAGCACTCACGCCCAACCATGGGGCAGATTGGCGCCATCAACCGTTTCGTGAAAAATCCTTTCTTTCGCTTCGCCGCAATTTCGAGCATTGATACAAAGCGCCCGACGGCTATGGATTCCCATAGTGCAGTAGCTATAGCAACCATTATGAAGGTTCGAAATATAATAGCAAGAAGCGACGTTGATCATGTTAATTTGATCTTTGAAGATCGAGAACGAAGCAGGCGACTTATCGAACGAGACTTCGATCCAAATAATCTGGATGATCAAAGGTTCCTGAACGCACGCGGTGCAGTGATGAAGTTTGACTGTCACTTTATGCGAAAGGATTCCAATACTCCGGGATTGGAAGTGGCGGACCTGATTGTTCACACGGCAGGGCGCCAGGAGAGGCTTAGGCGCTCACCTCGATCGGACCGCAAATTTCAGCCTGACTTTATTGAGGTATTTCATGGCATCCATGAGAGTTATCTTGAGTACGTTTCGGTGACCGATATTGTACAGCACACCGATGACTGAGCATCACTGCGCAAGGAACACAGGATCGGGCGCCTTCTCTCCAAACAAGGTCGATCGTCGCGCGTCGTCCCATTTCTTGATCCGTCGGCGCAGGAGGCCGCCGAGACTCGGTCCGAACAGATTCAGGGGCTCGTTGCCCGTTCCGAACTCGGACCGCCATCTGTCGAAGCGGCCGTCCACGATCTTCAAGAAGAGGATGGAATAGCTCCAGAAAGCCTCCGCGTCTGTTGCGTCGCACATGGCGCCGAACCAATGCTTAGCCCAGATGTTGCGCTTGTAGGCATAAAGCGCCGCCCGGCACGCTCTTCCGGGAAGCCCCGTGCTGTCGTTGTACCGATCCAGCAGGTCATCAAGATTCCGATTCTGGTCAGCAAACCCTGCGACCATCAAGGCCCGGGCGATCTCAACAGGGGTCGCTTTCTGGAGCTTACCGTCAATGTAAGCAAGCAGTTCGTCCTCATTGCCGTTTCGCAAGGCGGCCAGAACCTCCAGCGCAAGCTCATGGTCGTTGGACGCGCGATCGAGGCGGTCGGCCCGAAGCGCCGAGATGGTCGCGCCTTCAGGCCCGGCCCAGGCCGCCATCGCACTCAGCGGGACATGACCCTGTCCGAAGGTGACTCTGAGGAAGGGCCGCGTGTCGCGCACGAGCGTGAACAGCGCCGCCGCCTTGTTTGGGTCTTTGCCGGTAAGGCTGCGCGCCAATAACAGGACCAGGTTGCCAAGACCCGGCAACTTGGCAGGCGACGTGGAGACGAAGAGTTCATACCACCGCTCCGCGATGTCGGGGGCGGAATCGACAATGACGTCGAACTCTTCCGGTTCGATATGGTCGAGAATGATTCGCGCCTGACCTTCGGTTAGCCGCTCCCTGAAGGCAACGAAAGCATCATAGTTGCGCTGCTGACGCTGCTCGAACGCTGCGTTGGTTTCCGAGAACCGGTTCAGCGCCTCGAACGGGTCCGCGGGTTTGGCGGGCTTGTCCGAAATATCGTAGAGCGGCTCCCGACCGCCTTCGCGTGACACATTGAGTTCGATGTCTGGCACGGCCCCGTTGTCCTCGAACCCGGCCGCGCACCGAATGGCGGCGTCGACGCGCCTTGCGACTTGCGGGGCCGCGGCGGGCCCTAGAATTGCGACGGCCCGCCCAAGCAGACGCGGCGAAATCCGGTCCAGGGTCTCCTCGCAAGACAAGAGGCCCTGCTTTGCCGCCTGCAACAGCGCGAACGAGCCATACCAGGGCTCGTAACTGTCGCTGTCTTCCGGCGCGCGCCACTCACCGGCAGCGACGCGGGAAAGCAAATCAGGGTCGCGAAGGTCTGCGATGATGCCAAGCGCTTGTGTGCGCACCCGTTCGGCAGAAGCCTCGCTAAGCTCGCCCAGCCGCGCACGCGCAGCAGGCCCAACCGGCGTACTTGTTTCTTTCGCGAACGCGAGCAGCAGGAACTGGGCGCGCTCGTCGCCCTCCTCGGACGCGCGATTGAGGCGCCGGGCGAACACATCCTGATCGAGCGGCCTCGCCACGTTCATGAGATCGAGCAGCACGGTCTCAAGAGAGGTGTCCCCCAGCAGAGTCTCGATCTGCTCCTCTCCGCTCAGATGGGGAAAGGCGAGGAGCAATCGGTACTGGGCCACACCGAACTGGTCGGTGTCAGTGAGGCTTTCACTCGACTCTTGGGGTTCCTGGGCGGACGAAGGCTCGATCAGCTTCAGGGCAAGAGGTCTTGGGATCAAGGCGCTGTGCGGCCTCAGCTCGAAGAGCGCCTGGCGCAGGGGAATCCCGCTGCGTATGAGCGTATGCTCGGCGAGTTCGTGGTGCTTGGCGATCGCCACCGCCGGTTTGAAGCGCGCGAGACAGGTGCACGCGTCGACGAAGAAATGATCCTCCGCAGAGTTGCTCATGCTTTGCCGAACCTCGCCAACGTCGATGGCTGCGTAACGCTCGGCGGTACTCTCGATGTTTAACGGCTCAACCGCGTCCGGGTCACACGGGTCGGTATCGCAGTAGTCATCGAGGAGGCGCCAGGGTTGCGGCAGGTCCCGTCCCTTGTTCAGCTCCGCAGCGAGGGCGGCGGCCTGCTCGTCGTCGGCCGGGAGACCCGTCGCACGCAATATCCGGACAAGCGCCCATTGGCCGGTGGTGGACGTACCCTGCTGGCGCAGAGTTGCGCATTGCTCCAGCAAGGCGGCGCGCGCCGCCGGCCAGTCCCGGCGGTTGAGCTGGATCAGGTCCGCGAATTCCCGGTCCGGGCCGTACACGGCGGGAGAGATTGCCTCGCCGAGGGCCCACAAAACCAGGCTCTGCGCGAAGGGCGCAATCGGCCACCCCGCCAGAAGGCGCAAGGCCAGTCGCGAGAGCGCGCCAAGGTCGCCGTCGGATTTGGTGAGCCTTTTCAGCATTGCTCTTTCAGGCGGCGACAACTCTGCGAGCCGTTGCGCGGTGCGCTGCATGAGCCGCTCGCGTTCCTGTCGGACTTTGTCCTGCGGATCGCTGGAGTGATAGGCGGCAAGACGCCGCTCGGGTGAGAGCGAATAGCGCGCAAGCCAGGATGGAAGCAGCGCCGTGATGCGAGGCCAGGTCTGCGGCTCGGTGCTCGCTGTACGTAGCGCCTCCTCGATCCAGTCGAAATTGGGGTGTCGCCCTCCTGCCAGGCAGAGCTGACAGGCGGCATTCATGAACGCTTCGGGCCGCGCTCCGACGAGGCCGGCGAAGACCGGAAGGTGCGCCTGGTCGGGGTTCTGTGTCTCCGCAAAGGCGGCGATCAGCGCGGTGGCGATGTCATTGGGGTGCTCATCATCGTGGGAGGCAACAGTGAGCGCGGCGAGGATCACCTCGGCTGCGCGATCAAGAGCGGCGATAGGCTCGAGGATTTCCTGTAGCTTGGCGGTCAGATCGCGGCCGTTCCGGTGCGCTGACAGCAGGGTCCTGATGACCGAAAAGCCGAGCGCAAGCGTCAGCCCGTCATCGGCCAGTTGGTAGAGCTCGGGCTCCCCCGCAACGGCCAGAAAGAACCGGCCATGCGCGACAGCCTGAAGCTCCCCTTCGAATATCGTCAGGTCGTGACGCTCCTGGCGCGTGACGCGGCACAGAACCTCGTTCGCGAGGATGCTCAGCTCGCTCGCGAACCTGTGTACCGGCTGCGGCTCCGGGGCGTCGCGGTCGTTCGCGCGCATATGCTCGAACAGCAGCCGGCTCGCATCGAGTTCTTGGATCGTTTTGATGTGCTCCGCACTGAGGAGTTCGATGGCAAGCCCAAGCAGGCGCGGATTGCGCAAGGCCGTCCTGGCCCTGGGGTGAACATCTCCCGCCGCGACGCCATACGCTGCAAGGATCTGGTCCCGCTCCTGCACCGTCCATTCCGGGATCGGAACAAGGGCTGTCCTTGCTGTGAGCCTGTTCTCAAGGCGCCTGAAGTAAACGGTCCGGCTTGTCACGATCAGGCGCCCGCCAATCCGGTCCAGCTCAGCGCCAAGATTTTCAATGACGCGCGCCCAATCACTCTTGGGACGCTGATTGATGCCATCCACGAGAATCACTAGCCGCGGCGCATCGTCGGGCGGGCTGTGTTCCCAGTAGGTGAACCGACGGCGCCACCGCTTTGCGGACCTGCTTTCGCGTTCATCCGCGGTTTGGGCAATGAGGCAGTCGATGATCGGCCCGCGGATGTCGCCTCGTGCGCCGACACCGTCGAACAACTCGGGCGACATGAAGACCAGCAGCGGCTTGTGCTGCAGGGCAAGCCAGCTCCGGGCCACGATCCACGATTTGCCGTTGCCCTCCTCGCCTAGCACGACAAGTGTGCGGCCATCGGGCTTGGCCTCAAGAAACGGGCGGATCTTCTGAATCAGAGCATCGCGATGCAACGTGTGCGAAGCGCCGGCTTCTCCGGGTGACAGGGGCTGGCCCAGCCTGTGCCTGGCTTGACTCCGGTCGGAGAACGTTTCGGTCAGCCACGCTGTATTGGACTTGCGCGCCATTGCCAGGGCGATGGAGGGTGTTTGAAGGTCCCGGCGCAGCCGCAGAACGTGGTCATCGAACCCGGTTAGGCTTGGGACCTCCCCGAGCGCAATAGCGGCCCGATCGACGAGTTCGCTGTCCTCAATGCGTGCGCGCAGGAACGGCTCGACAGTAGCCCGCGCCATGGCCAGGATGGCAGCGAGCGGCGGAATTTCGGTCTCGGACCAATCCAGAACGAGCGTGGCGATGCCGTCCTTCCAGCCGCGCTTCCTGACATCGCCCTCAAGCTGGCTGGGGACATTGGTGGTTGCGCACAGGATCCAGAGGTCGGTCTCGCCGTCCCGGATTGAAATCTCGGCGATCTTGGAGAGGACCTGCTCCCGTGGAATGCCGTTCGTGTACCTCTTGCACTCAAAGCACACGTGATCGCCCTCGTAAGCAGGAGCGCCGTCAAGCCCGAACTGCAGGCCACCTCCTGCAAGTCTGAAGGGCACGCCTGTGACCGCACCTAGGGCCCTACGCATCAGTCCCTCGAAACCTTGCTCCCCGGTCGCCGGTAACGTTGTGAGAGCCGTCCTGAGGCTCTCCATATTCTCGTTAAACGAGTGATTCATGCTTTGCAGTATAGCTGATTGCGGCTTGCGAAACAGAGCGATCGCCAGCGGTGGCGGGACATAACGACGTCCGCACAATTCTGAGATCGCGCATGCGCGCCGCGCAACATGTCGAGTTCGTAGGAGATGTGCTCATTGAAATAGGCAATCAGGTCGTCATTCTTCATCGTATAGTTCCCAATGCTGGGGGCGAACCTGACCTTTCATGATAGCGCTCGTTGAGATTCTTGGAGTAGACTGCACTTTTGCTCACGTCACGAAACTACAAACGAAGGCTGATAGGTTTTGTTCGCCCGTCGGTCAAAATCGAACTCGTACACGATGCAAGGAGCAATCCCCTGATGCTGTTGCCCCAGGAAAAACAGGAAGCTGTTCGGGCACGCAGCGAAAATGTGCACAAGCGCGTCAGGGTCGTCTGCTTTAATGCCACGCACCTGATTGGAGAGTTGTTCGGCCAAGGCGGCAGCGTGCTCGCCACCGGCGACGGATTGTTGCCCCGGGCCGGTGGGAAGGGCGAACGAGATCAGACGACCAACACCGGGTAGGTGCTCACCGATATACCGCCGCGCCTGTGCCTCCACTGGCTGTGAGATGCTCACCGCAACAGCCACCTCCGCCCCGCTGCCGATCCGCGCCTCAGCCACGTCGAACCGCGCCCCGGCACTGGCTGTGCCGTCGTCAGCCCGCCAGACCCGTGCGCCGACCCGGCCTTTCTGGACAAGCTGCGTTTGCACACCCGACTTCAGGTCGAGCACGGCACCTGCGAGGAACGCGATCGACGCATGCGCATCGAGAATGAGGCGCAGCTTGGCAGACTTCTTGACCGCCTCACGTAGGAAGCACTCAACTTTGGGCCGTATGTCACGCTGCCAGTCGCGACCTTCCTGCAGATACCGCTGACGGAACTCATCGGTAAGCAAGAGCGTGTTCTCGGGCGACGCGCCCGTGATGTCCGAGGCTGGACCGAGGAAACTGCGAACGGCGATCGGCAAGAACGGGTCGTCCGGCTCAGCTGGGCGTTCGACGAAGAGTTCCTCGTCAAGGCAGAGTTGAAGGAATGACTCGCGCGTCAGGGCATTGAGCCGGCGAACTTTGAGCTGGCGTGCCAACTCGTCATACCTGAAGTCGGAGTTCGAGGCGCTGCATGCCATTACGCCGACGACCTGCGCCTTGAGATTGATCTCTGCTCGCAGCTCATCGAGCGAGCGGTGACCTTCAAAGATCCGCATCCCCAGAACAATGGACCTAAGCTGATCGTCGCTCGCCAGGTTCAGGTGCTCGCGCCAGAGCTTGCGGACCTTGCCCATGCGACTGCGATCCTGGGTGCCATCAAACAGGCGCTCGACAAGCAGGGATTTGTCGTGCCCGGAAACGAGCTCGGCGAGAGGATCGCCGTCCTTGATGCGATAGGTCGTCAGAAATGTGAACTGCGCAGTGGCCGGAGCCGTGTTGCGGGCTTGCTGGAGACGCTCAAGGAGCGAGTGCGATTGCGCGCCGATGAATTTCGGATCGATGAAATCTTCATAGCCAAATCGGCCGCCGGTCTGAACATGCCATTTGACCTGATGATATTCCGCCGATATCCGGTCCGGCCCCGAGCGCGCGACGGCCGGATCATACTTGACCACGACATCGTCAAACGCCTTTGGGCCGTTGGCCTCGAACGTCACCTCGACGACGCATGAATGCGGATCGAGCAGATTGAAGGCGTTCTCCCAAAAGATGCGGGATTGATAATTATCGCCATGCCATCGAGCGGTAACAGCCTCAGCCATAGGGAGCCTCACCTGAGCTGTGCTGCCGGCCACCGCTCATGACAGCGGGAACTTGGGGCCAAAGAGCGCGCGCCATGCCTTCAGCGCTTCGCCGTTGCGGGCGCGCCGGACATGGTCGATCCCCACAGACGCTTCCCGGCTTGCGGCCATGAGCAGCGTCCGGGCGCGTTGCTTGCGGGCCTCATCCATTCCATTACTGATCGGAGGACCGAGGCCCGCCGGGTCGGGCCAATTATCGAAGATGCGATCAGCCAGCGTCGAAAAGAGCGCCTGAACTTCATAGTCGAACCGGCCCTGCCAGCCGCCATGCAGGCATTCGAGTGCCATCACCTCGATCAGAAACGACGGCTTCACTGGCTTTTCGCCATGACGGGGGTTATTGTTCCAGTACTTTACCATCCGCACCAAGCCCTTCCACTCATTGGAGAAGGCCTGGTGCGCGGCTGTGGCTTTCTGCGCGTGTATCTTGGGATTGGTCTTGATCCACCTACCAGTATCATCGTCGGGAATCTCGTAATCGTCACCCGACGCGAATGCAGGAACGGCATCGACGCTGACCACGCGGTAGTCTGTATTATCCTCTGCGTCGATCACCACCCCGAAATCAACGTTGACTGACCGGCTCTGCTGACGGACGGCGCTCTGGCCATATTTGTCGGCCAGAGCGTCGCAGAAATCTCCGATGACCACCGAAGGTGCCTTTGAGCGATAGTGTTTCTCTGCCTCCTTGAGAACAAAAAAGATGTCAATGTCCTTGAGCGGCTTTGTCTTGGTATATCGGGCGTAGGAGCCAGTCAGGAAGCTGCTGTCGATTTTGAATCTGGTGTCGAGATACGCGCGCACTTCGGTCTGCCGCGCCGAGGCGTTCTTGCTTTCCTTCTCGTTGAGCTCCAACCGGCTCTTGAACTTCCGAAATGCTTCATCCACAGTCAGCATCACAATCGCCTCCAGTAGGCCGCGCTGCCACCCAAGCCGTAATGCTCGATGGTCGAACCAAGGCTGTGACGGACCATGCCATCGGTAGGGCGGTAGGACCCCCGCGACCAGCCGGGCACGTCTGGCCGGTCGGGCTTGGTATGCAGCAGCAACTCGTAGCTGGCCTCACTCGGAGCGAGGCCGGCCTTGCGGATGTGGTACTTGAGCTGCTCGGTGTCGGTCCAAAAGCCGCCCTCGCCCGTCCAGCCGTAGACGATGTCGATGTCCCAGCGAACGATGAGGTTTCCGCTATTTGGATCGAAGATCTCCAGCACGACGCGTTCCAGGTCCTGCGTGTCCAGCCAGGTGCGCAGACCGAGCATATAGGTGTCCCAGGAGGCGACCAGATTGCTCGGGTCGAGACCGCTCAGCCTGATAATGTCTTTCAGGCTCTTAAGGATGTTGTCGGCCACGTAGGTGACCGAGTGGGTGTAGGTGTTGACGGCGACAGTGGTCATGAGCCGAGGAACCCCTTTGGATCGAGGGTGAGGGTCTGCGCCATCGACCGGGAGGTCTCAGCAGGCGTGACAGTCTCTTCGATGCTGCGGGCCGTGATGCGCGTACTCTGCTTCTTCAGGGCGGTCTGCACCCAAGAAAGGTCATCTGGCTGGCACGGCAGCGAGAGGTGCCAATCGCCCTTCAGCGGATCAAATCCGAGCGCGTCTTCGTTGGCGTCGCTGCCATCGATGGCGTCCTCGTCATAGAGGCAGCGAACGCGAGTGCGGGGGCCATCACAGGTGACGACGATCGCGGCGTCGCGCGGCGCCTGATCGGCGATCACGCTGGCCGCCACGCCGCTGACGGACAACAGCTCGGTTCGGGAATTACCAGCCTCGCCCATCGCAAGCAGGTCCACGATGGCGTGCCACGTCTGCATCGCATCGCGACCCGGGGTGCTGCGGAAGGTGCGGCTGACGATGGTGCTCATTTGGTCTGGCCCTTCTGCAGGCGGCTTGCTTTCGCGGCCCGGGCGGCAGCAATCACATCTTCGATGGTGACCTTCTCGGGGTTCATCGCGGTCTGAGGACTGCTGGCGAGCGCATTGGCCACAGTCTTGCGGATCGCGCGGCCATCGATGCCAACGCACTCTGCGGCGCACCGGGCGAACTCCGGTGAATTGATGAGCTTCCCTATTGCGGGATAGGTCCGCGCGAGGCCCGATAGGCAGTCTTCGAGAATAAGGCCGCAGGCCTTGGCGTCGGGCATCGGCACCTCCATGACGAGATCGCAGCGCGAGGTGAAGGCGCTATCGACGGCCTGCGGGAAGTTGCTCGTTGCAACGAACAGCAGATTGGGGTGCGTCTCGGCGAGAATATCGAGCTGGACCAGAACGGCATCCGTGGCGCGGTGGACATCGATTGGATTGGCGTCGAGGCTCATCTTCGAGCGATCTGCGGCCAGGGTCTCGACCTCATCCAGCAACACGATCGTCGGGCCGATGGCAGTCGCCTCGGCAATGGATTGGGAGAAAAGCTCGGATACCGCCCGCTGGGTCTTGCCCATCGCCGAGCTGGTAAGCATGTGCGGTTCAACCTCCAGCAAACGAAACTTCTTCGTCTCAAGAAACGACTCGGCCGTCCGGTGAGCAAGACCCCGCGCCAACGACGTCTTGCCGGTTCCCGGCGGCCCGACGAGCAGAATGACACCGTGCAACGGAATGACGCTACGGTCGACCTTTGGGCGCAGCGTAAAATTCAGGACCGCCTGAGACAGCAACTGCGATTTCAGGCGCTCATCAATGAAGATAGACTGCCACAGAGCGCCAATTTTCGGATCGGGAAGCGAGCGGCTACGCTGAATTCCCTTCGCAAGGTGCTGATTTTCCTCCCGCATCGCCGCCAAATTATTCTTCATGGTTCTCCTGTTCTCTCTATGTCTTTCTTAGCGTTGCGCCGGGCCCTGACATCAGTCGACTTGTCAACCCTTGGGCGGGAATGGATCATGTCCGTGCGAGTCGCGCTCGCGAATTCGCCCGTTCTGACCGTGGACAAACAGCTCGGTTTGCTGATTGCGCGCGATCTCCCGGCCTGCGGCGATGGCTTCACTCTGCGTGGAGTGGACGGATGATGCGCGCTGACTCCCAGCGCCACGAACGGCCCACCCTCCCTCGTGAGGAACCACATGTTGGTTGCGTTTGGTCATCTTAACCTCCTGTTTCAAAGAGTGTTTTCGAGCGCTCGTCGTGTCTCGGGGGCGTTTGACGGCGCTTGATTTTTGGTTTACAGTTTCAATATGGAGTTCAAATTTGTAAACGTCAAGCTGGAAGGAGTGACATGTTCGGAGATCGCCTGAGGCTCGCCAGGAAGAAGGCCGGCTACTCGCTGCGTGGGCTAGCCGAGGCGCTCGGTGGCGCCGTTACGGCGCAAGCTATCGGGAAGTATGAGCGCGGCGAGATGATGCCAAGTTCAGGCGTCCTGCTACAACTTACGCGCGTTCTAAGGGTGTCCATGGAGTATCTTCTCAGCGAGCAGGTCGAGGAGCTGGAGTCGGTCGAGTTCAGGAAGCTGTCCGGGACGGCCGCCGCAGACCGGGCGCGTGTCGAAGCGGAGGTGATTGATCACCTGCAGCGTTATCTGACGATCGAGGAGATCCTTGAGCTTGATAGCAGCGATTGGCGGGTGCCCAAGTTTGGAAATCGGTTCCTGGGTCAGGAAGAGGAAGCGGAGAACCTGGCGCAGGATATGCGCGGCGACTGGAAGCTTGGAACCGACCCTATCCCGAACATGACCGCTCTGCTGGAAGACCGAGGGATCAAGGTTCTTGTGATCCCGCTTCCCCGCGGCGTGTTCGGATTGACCTGTCTGGTGAGGCGACCTCGTCACAAGAAGAAGGTGCCCGTGATCGTCGTGAACAGGGAAACCACGCTGGAACGACGCCGATTTACGCTTTGCCATGAGCTGGGCCATCGTTTGATTGCCGAGGAGTCTCCCGTTCATCATGAAAAGGCTTCGAACGTGTTTGCCGGTGCGTTGCAGGTTCCACATGAGCACCTGATACGGGAGATCGGCCAGAGCCGCAGGGCGATCGGTTATCAAGAGCTGATCCAGCTCAAGCGCATGTATCGTGTCAGCGCGGCGATGTTGCTGGTCCGGCTCAGACAGGTCGGCGTCATTGATCAATCGACCCTCGCTTACGCCTTCCAGACCTTCGCGCGCGGATGGCGCACGTCCGAACCGGAGCCGTTGGAGAGCGCTGGAGAGGAAGGCAGGCACGAGATTCCGCGGCGCTTTGAGAGGCTGTGCTACTGGGCTCTGGCCGAAAAGCTGATTTCACCCGGAAAGGCGAGCGAGTTGCTTCAGCAACCCCTTGCGGCAATCGAACAAGGGATGAAGGGACCCGCCAAGTCTGATGCGGATCATCGTGAGTGATACGTCCTGTATGATCGACCTGAGAAAGGCCTCTCTTCTGCGGGAGGTCCTTGCGCTTCCCTTCTCTTTCATCATGCCTAACACGCTGTTCGAGGACGAGTGGCTGGACCTTAGCGAGGACGAACGGCGAGAGCTGCGGCAACGGGGACTGGAGGTACGCGATCTGCCTGGGCCTGTTGTCGAAAGGGCAATGCGCTACTTCAATCAGCACAGAAAGCTGAAACTCAATGACTGCTTTGCGCTCTGCCTCGCAGAAGAGAACGCTGATAGCATCTTGCTGACAGGCGACGGTACGCTAAGGCAGATAGGGGCAGGCAAGGGCATAGAGGTCCGCGGCGTACTCTGGGTGATCGACGAACTCGAAAACCACGGAAGCGTGCCGCTGCGGCGCCTGTACGAGGTGTTGCAGCTCTTCCGCGACGATGACCTGATTTTTCTGCCAGCAGACGAAGTGCAGAGGCGTCTTCGTCGCATCGCCCAGCTCTTGTAGCTGCTTGCCTCCCATCAACACGTGGGCGATCACCGGCGTGGCCTTTGGGCCGGAGAACTTCCCAGCATAGGTGGTGGCATCCGGGTGCGGCGCCCCGTTGGCATCGCCTTCGAGTGTGATTTGTGGGCACGGCAATCGCCGGTCCGCCGGTCCCCGTGCCAACCGCTGTTCCAGGGTCCGCTGTCGGGCGGCGGCCAGCCCGGTTATGTCGCGCTCGCTCCGACGCTCGACGATCCCGACCACCATCTGCCGTCCGCGGCGCGTTTCACCGTGGATGTACCGCCCGATTCGCGACCCGCCCATAGGAGCCGCAGCGCGGTGCATTCTGAGCGCCGTGCTGTTTGGGGCATTCGCAGCGGTCATCGATCGGCTCGACAAGGTGCGCGACGAGCTCGCCCATCAGCGGAAGGCTAGCGGTGAGAGAACGCAGCCGCCGATGGCGGAATTCGTGGCTGACGCGGTCCGCAAGGCCGCGACGGAAGAGGCAACACGGCGTGCTTCGGGTCCCCGCCTGCGCTCGCTAATGGAGTGTGTGTAGGCCGGGAGGGGCGCGTTCCCGCCCCTCTGCGACCGGCTAAAGGCTTCCTGCTTTCGGCTGCGTCCCCCAACCGGGCCCGGTCCTCGCATACCCATGACAGAACGGCGAAGGAGCGCCGGAAGGTCGAAAAATAGGCACCCGTGGAGCTGCCAGTCTTGATCGCATACGCATAGGCAAACTGGTCGCTCACCGACCAGCGCCCCTGGCGCAGCGTCTCGGGCTCTCCGAGGATCCGGAATAGGGAAGACGGAATCCCCCGGGTCATTGCGTCGTAGTTGGTATACCAGCGCACGGCGACGCCGCCAGCGCGCGGCACGATGCGGCCCGTCAGGTGGTAGTGAAGCGCGAACCCGAGCTTGGCCCCGAATTTCTGGATCGCCTCATTGAGCAGCGGCCCGTTGCAGTTCAATGCGCCGCCGAGGCCGGGAGGGCGGACGCCTGAGCGGATGAAGCGCAGCTGCTGCCCCGCCGATGGCTGCATCCCCTCCAGCAGCCCAGGGACGTTCCTGCTGACGGCTTCCATGATTCTGCGCATCTCATGCTGCTCGGCGGCATCGTCGCTGTCCGGGTAGAACCGGCCCAGCATTGCCGCCACCTGCTCATGGTGGCGCGTGGCCCGGTTGCAGGCTTCGCAGGCTGGAACCTCCAGCCCCTTGGGCCTCCGTCGCAAGGCGAACATTTGCCGGGAAGGAACGTGATCGAGCGTCGTTGCCGGCGTGGCGCCGCCGCAATAGCAGCAGCATGGGTGCCGCGCCAGGAATGAAGTGCGGCCCTCCTTCTTCCTGCGGGCTTCGCCCATCCAATCGCTCCGGCCCGGCTAGTGAACGGGGCCGTCCGGCTCCCGCCGTTGCAGGGCCGCGGCCACGCCGGCGATCCGGCGCCATGCGGCGGCGCCGGAGGACTCGCCCCGCGCGTGAAGATCGGCTGCACGGCGATCCGCCTCATGCGGAGCCTCATCGCCGTACCTTCGGATCAGCAGTTGGGCGGTGCGCCAGATATCGATTTCTGAAGTCATTTCGCTCTCTCTACAGACATACGGGCATCCGCCTGTGCGAGCGCGCTTCCCCACGCCATTCTATGGTCATCACCTGGCCATCATCCCCATAGGGTGATGGCCAGGTGATGACCAGCGGCGGGAGCGCGTATGGCGGCCGAACCGTGTCTACTTGCCCACCTTCGCGGTCGATCGGAGCGGGAGCGCAGCCTTTAGATCTTCGTGTTCGAAGGCGGACGCCATACGGTCCATCTTCGCAACGACGGGCGGCGCTCCTGAATCGTCCCTGTCGTTTGTAGCCGTTGACCCCGGCCCTCAGCTATGAAGACGTTACTCAGAAATCTCCTCCCCACTTGCGTCATACATCCTCATGATTTCGTGTGCCGGTCCAATATCGACGAAATGGGCGCCGTCAATCGGACGATTGTTCAATTGTGACCACAGGATGCGGTACTCATTCTGGTACGCAAACCGAAAGTCCTTTGACATTCCCGCTTCGAAATATTCCTTCTTACGTCGCTCATACGGATCGAAATACTGAACGGGACAGTCAATAGAATACCAACCTGGGAACACCGCCGCGCCAGCCGCTTCGAGGCGCCGCGCAAACTCGGCGGGATCAGTGACTACTACGCAAGTGTCCGCCTGAAAATCCTCGAACAGCTGTGGATCCCAGACGCAGGAAAAGCAGACTAGATGATAACCTGAGGCGCTGACGGTGCGCTGGACATCGCCAATGATCTCGATGGGTTGGCCGTCCTGGGTGGTGATTTTGGTGTAGCGGCCAGGCATGTAGGCGTGCTTGCTCAGTTCCTCGTCCCGCTGCGCGGCGTTGTTCTCCTCACCTTCATAGGACTGTGCGGCGGAGAACCGGACTCGGCCCTCCTCAACCATCTGGCGCACATATTCCCGGTTGCTGTAGCGGTAAATGAGCTTGGTGCCATTCGGGATGGCCGGATGCACGGGGCCTGAGGTGCAAGGGACCGGCGGCTCGTAGATATGTGCAGGCGGTTCAAGATCCCGGAAGGCAAACTCAAGCCGGGTTTGGTGCTCTTTCCGGAACCACCACCAAGAGCCCTGATAGCTGACAATCGGAACAACATCGCGTTCGGGTCCAGTCCATGAACGCATGTTCCGGACGATGCAGTCGTACCGATCCCGCAGCGCGTCATCTCTCATCCCGCTCAGATAGCGATAGGTCGTGTATTCGAGGTCCCAAAAATCGGGGTCGTAGTTTACCTCGTTCTGGCCCCAGGACTTGATGGCCTCGGGCGTGGGCAGGCCCATGGGTAGCGGGAGCCGCTGGATCGGGGGAATTCTCGTGCCTGTGTTACCTTCCGGCATCTAACCCTCCCTGGGATTCGTAACCGGCATGGTCGGTGCACCAACGCTATCGCGTCTCACCGTCCATACCTTCCCTATATAGTAGCAGATATAGGACGGATCGCCGAACTGCGTGGTGCGGCCAGACCGCAGAGAGGTGCGCGGTGTGCCGGAAGAGCATTGATCAGCGGCCGATGGTGCGCCCTGGTGGCGTCGTCGCGCCTGTATTGCACCAGCGTCGGCAAAAGGGAACCGTTCTGCGCAGTCTGAACTTCGGCTCTCAGGCGGGAGGAGACTACTCGGAAGCGTCCGCTGCGGCCGAGATGCGCGCCAAGGGCGGACATCTGGCCGACTTTCAGTAATCGAGACGCGGCACCGTGGCCGCTCGGCCGATTTTCGAATAGTCTGACAAGGGCGTTCGCGTACCAGCGGACTGCCCGAGTCCAACCCGAGCCATCGATTTCAATGCGCCGAGCAGCATCGACGATATTCCCCGGGAAGGCGTCGGACTGGGAAGATCTGGAGAAGAAGGTCTGCCAGATCTTCGTGGAAATGGGCTGTGCCGCCGCGCGCAAGCAGTCGATCAGGACCGTCCGTGGACGAGTCGATGTGGATGTGGAGATCCGGGACAGGACGCGGCGCCCTCACACTCTTATTCTATGTGAATGCAAATTCTGGAACCGCAGAGTTCCAAAGACAGTCGTCCACGCGTTTCGGACCGTGGTGCATGATTCCGGCGCGAGCCTCGGGTTCATCATTTCGGACGCCGGCTTCCAGGCGGGAGCCTACGAGGCGGCCATCAACGCGAATATCAAGCTTGTCACCTGGAAGCAGTTCCAGATCGAACTGTATGAGCGCTGGCTAGACGCGATGTGGACGCGTCTCACACTAATGGCTGATGCGCTGTACGAGTTGATCGATGCCGGCACCGAATCTGGAAGCCATCCGACGCTGTTGAGCGAGGCGATCAAGGTTGGCGGCGAGGGAGCATGGAAGGAATTCGAACGGTTGAACCGCCGTTACTTGCAGTACTCGTTGGCTTCCACTCACGTTATGGCCGGCGTGTTCCGGAAATTTCCGGTTCCTGGGGTCGATCCGCGCGCGCCAACTCAGAAGGCCACCACCTTCAAGTCGGCGCGCATGTATTTCGACGCGATGTATGAAATGGCGCCGCAGGCCTTTTGCGATTACGCAACTTTCCTGCTCAAGCACACGGGCGGGCGCTGCGGCTCTCACGAGGTATTTGACGAGAACATCATGGCCCGGATGATCGAAGGCAGGACCACGATGAACGTCGCGCGCAACCTGTTGGGCCATCGCGGATGGATCAAGTGTGTCGCCGATGGCGAGGTGTGGACCATTCGGGGGTCGGTCTCACGTTTCGAAATGCCGGCTATCGGTTCGGGAAAGATTGGCAAAATCATAACGTCCAGGCGGACTCTCACGCTCAATTTCGGGGCGGATCAGATCGCTCGTCGCATAAGCGTCGAAGATTCGGAATATGCTGGGCCGCCACGTCCCTAGCGGTGGCAAAGGGGAAACAATCGGGACGCCTCAGTTGTCTCTACCGTCTGAGACGGCGTCATTCCTTTGGATACAACCCAAGAAGGACTATAGTGCATGGCCAAAGCACAGAAACGGCGGCACCCGGTCTTACCGCGCCAATGAGATGGCGAGCCGTCTACACACGGCGCATCTGAACGGCACCTCCGCGTTTGAGCCACGTCTCCTTTCGGCCTAACAGCCGAAGCACTGACCGCGCAAAAGGCTTCTTTTTTGCTTGCGCAACCGAACCCTTTCGCAACGACGTCCGAACACTAACGATTTCAATGGGCTCCGCGTTGCAGAAGGGCGTGGCATAAGGGCCGGTACAATTTGCATCAGGTGAACCTCGGCGCCCGTTATCGTCGGCAATACTTCGTTCAACAGCGTCAGCGCATATCAGAGGAAGCTTTGAAGGGCTGTTGACTGGGACGGTCCCTGTACGAATGGTCGTCGCGATCGATCTGACGGACAATATCATCCGGTATCTCCTGGAGCAGACTCTGTCCTTGGGCCAGTCGCCGGCCGAGCGCCTCGATGAAGCCCTCGTAGCGCTCCCGTCCCTTCGCCTGGGCGGTCGCCTGGGCATCATTCGGCAAGGGTGGCGTGATGGTCAGCCAGAACCGGATGAACAGCGCCAGGGTCTCGGTCGAGATACCGACATCGCGCTCCAGCCGCTGCAGCTGCCGCGAGAGCCGGTCGAGGCGGCGGGCGAAGGCGGCCTCGCGGCGATCGGCGCCATCAGGCGACAGGAACGAGGCGACGGCGGCCTCCACGATGGCGGAGCGCGACAAGCCCTTGCGGTCGGCAAGCTCAGCGATCTGGCAGAGCAGCGCCGGCGGGAAATACACGTTCATCCGCGTCCGCATCGCCACGCCTCAGAGCTCGATGCCATCGCCGGGGTCCATCGACGCCTGCCGCGCAGCGATGCGCATGCGCTGGCGGAGGACTTGCGCACGGCGTGCCGCATCGTCCGGCGTGTCCTCGACCACCGCGAACTCCCGGCTCGGCTCGGGATGCTCCTTCACCATCGCCTCGTGCTCGGGCAGCTCCGGTTCGCGACGAATGCCACTGTTGGCCGTGTCCCCCTCGGCCGCCCCCGCGGAATCGAACAACTCTTCTGACGGCGCCTGCGGCGGCAGGGCCGTCCAGCCGTCATGCCAGGCTGTGGTGTCGCCTTGGCCTCCGTCATCGGGCGGCGGCAGAACGCGCTCCGCGAATCGCCGGTCTTCGAAGTAGCGCGCCTTCCTCGCCCGGATCGGATGGACGCCGGACACCAGCACGAGCGCGTCGGCCGGCGGGAGCTGCATCACCTCGCCAGGGGTCAGCAGCGGCCGAGCCGTTTCCTGCCGCGAGACCATCAGATGGCCGAGCCAGGGCGACAGCCGATGGCCGGCATAGTTCTTCATCGCGCGCATCTCGGTCGCGGTTCCGAGAGCGTCCGAGACGCGCTTGGCGGTGCGCTCGTCGTTGGTGGCGAAGGCGACGCGCACATGGCAGTTGTCGAGGATCGAGTTGTTGGCGCCGTAGGCTTTCTCGATCTGATTGAGCGACTGCGCGATCAGGAAGGACTTCAGGCCGTAGCCGGCCATGAAGGCGAGCGCCGATTCGAAGAAGTCGAGGCGGCCGAGGGCGGGAAACTCGTCCAGCATCAGGAGCATCCGATGGCGCCGGTTCCTTGCGTCCAGCTCCTCGGTAAGGCGCCGGCCGATCTGATTGAGGACCAGGCGGATCAGCGGCTTGGTGCGGCTGATGTCGGATGGCGGCACCACCAGGTAGAGCGTCGCCGGCCGATCGTCTTCCACGAGATCGGCGATGCGCCAGTCGCAGCGGCGCGTCACCCGGGCGACGACGGGATCGCGATAGAGCCCGAGAAACGACATCGCGGTCGAGAGCACGCCCGACCGTTCGTTCTCGCTCTTGTTGAGCAGCTCGCGCGCGGCCGACGCCACAACGGGATGCGGCGTGGCTCCCAGATGGGGCGTCGTCATCATCGCCCGCAGGGTCGCCTCGATCGGCCGCTTCGGGTCGGAGAGGAAGCTGGCGACGCCGGCGAGAGTCTTGTCCGCCTCGGCATAAAGAACGTGGAGGATGGCGCCGACGAGCAAGGAATGGCTCGTCTTCTCCCAGTGGTTCCGCCGCTCGAGCGCACCTTCCGGGTCGACCAGGATGTCGGCGATGTTCTGTACGTCGCGGACTTCCGTGTCGCCGCGGCGGACCTCGAGCAACGGGTTGTAGGCGGCCGAGGCGCGATTGGTCGGATCGAACAGCAGGACCCGGCCGAACCGGGACCGCCATCCGGCCGTCAGGGTCCAGTTCTCGCCCTTGATGTCGTGGACGATGCAGCTTCCCGGCCAGGTCAGCAGCGTCGGCACGACGAGGCCGACGCCCTTGCCGCTCCGGGTAGGCGCAAAGCACAGCACATGCTCCGGCCCATCGTGCCGCAGATAGCTCGGCTCATGCCGGCCGAGGACGACACCGTCGCGATCCAGCAGGCCGGCCGCGCGGATCTCCCGGACCGTCGCCCAGCGCGCCGAGCCGTAGGTGTCGACGGTCTTGGCCGCGCGCGCCCGCCACACCGAGAGGGCGACCGCGACCGCGATGGCCGCGAAGCCGCCCGATGCGGCGATCACGCCGCCTTCGACGAAGATGTGGGGCGCATAGGCGTCATAGGAGAACCACCACCAGAAGAACGCCGGCGGCGGGTAGAGCGGCAGACCGCCGAGCTCGATCCAGGGTGTGCCCAATTGCGATTGATAGCCGAGCCGCCAGGCCGTCCATTGCGTGGCGCCCCAGGTGGTGGCGAGCACGATCGCGAAGACGACGACAATCTGGCCCCAGAGGATCCTGGTCGCGGACACCGGCGTTCCCCAAATGAACAAGCGCTACGCGAGGAGTAGCCGCGGATTGCAATTGCGCAACCCGCGTCGATCGCGGGTCGTGTCGCAGCGTGTCCTGGGATAAAATGACCGGACTTTCCGCCCTCAGCGCGATCACCTGGATGGGGATTGCAACGGGCTCTCGATTCGACGAGGCAATGATGGTCATCCTGACACTTGGACTGATGATCCTGTTCATGGTGTTGCTCACCAACGCCATCGTCTGGATCGTCCCGGTCATGGCAGGCGCCGGCACGGGCTGGCTCGCGATCGCGCACGGTTCGGGCTGGCTACTGGCCATCGGCGCCGCCGTCATCGGTGCCGCGCTCGCCATCTGCCTGTTCTCATTTGCGATGGCCTGTCGCTCCGCCACCGTCCGCGGCGCCGCCCTCACCCTCTATGCAGTGCCGCCGATGCTCGCCGGCGGATCGACGGCGCGGAGCCTCGCGATCGAGACCGGCGCCGAGGGGCCGGTCTGGCCGATCCTCGCCGCCATCATCGGCGGTGCGATCTTTGGCGCGACCGCGGTCCGCCGCCTCGCGGCCATGGCGCCGGTCGTCGGCCCCGCACCCTCCTTCCGGCCCGCACCCGGGCGGGCGGCACGGCATGGGCCTCCGGAGCCGGAACCCAGGGTGATCTATTATCAGCCGGTTCGACCGCCAACGCATCGGCTGGTTGATAGGCGCGACCGCGATCCGGTGATCGATCTGTAAGGCGCCGTCATAGCCCAAGGCCGCGCCTGCGCCCAAAACTCCAGTCGATGCCGCCGTCGGCACGGGCGATCCCCGAGACCTGCCGGCCGAGCCGGCGCTCCAGCGATGGCGACCAGGGCACCAGGCTGAAGCCGAGCCCGTCGTCGATCATGGCGAAGCGGCCCGAGCTGAGACTTATCCGCTGGCGATAGACGCCGGCGACACGCTCATCCGTCGCGACCGGCACGTGCGGCAAGCCGGTCTCGGCAGCGAGCCTGGCGCCGGCCGCCTCGAGCTCGCGCCGGCGCAACGTCTCGAGCAGGTTGCGCGCAAAAAGGATCAGCTGACCCTGGCGCCGGGCAAGCCCCTCCGCCACCAGATGATCGGTGCGGGCCTCCATGGCTGAGCGGACCTCGGCGCCGAAGCCGCCCATGGCGAGCGGTGCGGGCTCTCGCGCCACCAGCCGATGGTCGAGCCAGGTCGCGCCGGGCGCCGTCACCTGGGCGGGAAGATCGAGGTCCGACCGCGCCGCCAGCACCAGCGTCGGCCGCTGGTCATCAGGGTTGCCCAACCGGCGCAGCTCGACGATGCCGCCGGCCGGCGGCGCATGCGCGAACGCAGCGACCCCCGGCAAGCGGACATGGTGCGCCCGCCCGTCGGTGGCATCGATCACGGCATAGGCCGCGCCGGTCAGCTCGTCATGCAGGCCCGTGTCGACCAGACGGCCAATGATCGGCGAACCACCATCTCCGGCCTCGATCACATAGTCACCGAGGGCGCGCTCCTGGCCGCGGGCGAGGAAGGCGCGGTGCATCGTCTTGATGATGTCGCCGCGGACGCCGAGGTCACGCAGCGTGCGCTCGGCCTCCAGGCCCACCATCCACTGGGCGGGCCCGGCGGGGGTCGCTAGCCCCATGCGCTCCAGCCGCTGCAGGCGCCCGATCATCAGCCGCCGGATCTGCGGATCGCCCGCATCGGCCGGCCGCAGGTCGATGAAGCCGGTCTCGTCGGTCGCCATGCGGATCTCGACGTCGAGCCGGGTCCAGCGCTCGGCGTCCACCTCCCGTTCCAGGTCCGAGCGCAGCGCGTGCTCGGGCTTGGGCCCGAGCTCGATGGTGACCAGGTCCTCGGCGCGGGAGCGCAGGCCATGGCTGATGTAGTCGCGGGCGATGACGAGATCGCTGCCGTCGTCGGCGACCCCACGCACCAGGAGATGCACATGCGGATTGTCGGTGTTCCAGTGGTCGACTGCGACCCAGTCCAGCTTGGTGCCAAGATCGTGTTCCATCTGCCCGACAAGATCGCGGGTGAAGGCCTTCAGGTCGGTCATCTCGGCGGCGTCTTCCGGCGAGACGATGAACCGGAAGTGATGCCGGTCGTCCGTGCACCGCGCCGCGAAGCCGGCGTGGTCGGCCGCGTCGCTCTCCGCGTCGAACATGTGCGCTCTCGCTCCGTCGCGGGTGACTCCCTCGCGCCTGAGGTAGGCCATGTGCGTCGCGAGCGGAGCGGCCCGCGCCTGGCGACTTCGGCCGCGCACGATCCGGGCCTTGATCACAACCCGGTGGCCGGAAGCGAGCAGCCTGCGGTGGCTGAACGCGATTCGGCCCCGGCCGAAGCTCGATCGGCCGCGCCGCGGAGCGCCACGCCCTTGCCCGGTGCCGCCGGCTTTGTTCGCGGCCCGCAGGACCTGGGCGACGAAGGTCTTCGGCCCGCCACCGCTCCGATTGCGGATTCGCCCGGGCCGGACGCGAACGTCGTCGTCGCGGGCCGTCATCGCGGTCGCCACGAGGCGGCCAGGCGCCGGGCAGTGCCACGAAACCCCTTGAAGTCATTGGGGTATCCCCGCCGAACGGCACGCGACCCGACCACCGCACCCGGAGAAAGCCAAGTCCTGTCAAGGACTTGGGCTTCGACCGGCGAGCGGCTTTTATCTTGCCGTCGGTTGGTCCTGTCCCTGAGATCTCGCACGCCCCTGCCCCGATTCGCGATGCTGTGCGCCATACTGCGATTGCGTGCCCCTTGTCGCCTCACGGCCCGGGCGCATCGGCACGACCCGCAAAGAGATTGTCCGATTGCGGCGCGAAGGCCGACCGGTCGATGGCTTGCGGACCGTCCGGCACTGGTCCCGGTGACTCCATGGGCGCGACGGTTTGGTCCACCGGACCATCGTCCCGGTGACCGACGAACAGCGGTGCCGCCTGCCAATCGAGCGCCTCGCCGGCGGCAGCGACCGGGCGACCGAGCTGCACGTCTGTGATGACTGGCGCGAGTGTCGCCACATAGGCCCGCGTCTCGGCCGGCAGCGGGCGGCCGGTCGCCAGATGGTCCAGGTAACGCCCCGGCCCGGCGTTGTAGGCGGCCAGGAAGCCGGGCGCGCCGAAGCGGTCGTGGAGTTCGCGCAGCAGTGCCGTGCCGGCGAGGATGTTGTCGCGCGGATCGAAGGCATCGGCGCCGAGGCCGTAGCGTTCGCGCAAGCCGGCATAAGTCTCGGGCATCAGCTGCATCAGCCCCATGGCGCCCTTGGGTGAGATCGCGTCGACCACGCCCGCACTCTCGATCGCGATCACGGCCCGGATCCAGGGCTCAGGAACGTCGAACCGGCGTGATGCTTCAGTGACGAATGGCGCCCACGGCTCGCGTGTCGAAGCGAGCCCTGGCGGCGGTTCAAGAACGATTGTGTCTGCCGTCGCTGCGGCCCCCAATACCACGATCGAAGACAGCAGTATCGCCATTGCCGTGGTCACCAATCGGCAGCAGCGGCGCGGCGTGGCGGACCGGGTACTGGCCGGAAGGGGGAACGGGATCGCGGTGTCGACAACCGGCGCATCCGACAGCGATCGACAAGACTTCGGCATGGTCATGGCACCTCGAACGTCCATATGGGAGACGCGCGGCCGAGGATGGCGGCCCGCGGCAACGGTCCGAAGTAGCGGCCGTCGAGCGAGTCGGGGCGCTCGTTGATCAGGAACACGGCGTCAGCCGCAATCACGCGGCAACCCTGCCAGACCGGCAGCGGCCGGCCACGCCGGTCGCGGCTCCGGGCCTCTGCCATGGCGACGCCGTCGACCACAATCCTTGTGCCGATCCGGCAGACCGTCTGCCCCGGCAGGGCTGCCACCTGCTTCAGCAGCGGTACGCGCCGCGGCAGGTAGCCGCCTTCGCCAAGCATCCGCGCAAGTGGCTCCGGCGGCATGACCACGACCAGGTCACCGACCTGCAGCCGTCCCACCGGGCCCACCCGGTAAAGCCCGATCGGCAGGCTGGCACTCGCGTTCCAGAGCAAGACCGGTCGCGGGTCGACCACCGCCGGCCCGGCAACCAGCGCTGCGGCGAGCAGCGCCGCCGCGACAACCACGAACCGCCGCCTCACAGCCCGACCGCCCGTCGCTTGAGCCAGGCCAGGTGACGGTTCCGGCTGTAGGGCCGCGGCCGGTCGCCGACGGCCAGCCGGTTGTGCACATGGCGCCAATGATCCGGCGCGGCGTCGGCCGGATCGATCCCGGTCTGCTCCACGGCATCGATCGCCTGCAGCACCTGCTCGACCTTCGGCCAGCCGGAGACGCGCAGCAGAAGCGCGCCACCGGGCCGCACATGGGGGATGGTCACGCAGCCCTCGCCGGGTGCCACCGCGCGCAGGATGTCGATGCGCGAGACGACCGTGCCGTAGTCATTGGCCGCCCAGCGGACGAAGGCAAAGATGCTGCCCGGGGCGAAGCCGACGACACGTCGCCGGCGATCCAGGATCTGTTCCTCGACGATGCGGCCGAAGCGGATCCAGTGCTCGATCTGCCCCTCGATCCAGGTGAGCTCGACCTGCGTGAGATCACTCATGTGTCCTCTCCGGCATCGTCCGGATACTCGCGCGCCAGCAGATCGCGCAGCATGTCGGCGACGGTGACGCCGCGCCGGAACGCGGCGATCTTGATCCGGCCGCGCAGGTCCGGCGTGACATCTACAGTCAGTCGGGCGGTGTAGGGATTGGCCTTGGCGCCGGCATCTCGGGCCCGCACCCAGGCCTCGGGATCGGTCGGCCGGGCCGCGAAGGGACGCTTCCGTTCCCGCGTGGTCATCGCCCGATCGCCGCCACTTCGTCGGCGAGCGCGGCGACCTCGCGGGCAGCCTTGCCGCCGCGACGGACCTCATGGACGAGCCGTCCGCTGCGTGCCGCGACGGCGAAGGCCACCCGTTGGCCGACGCACGAAGCCAACACAGGCGGGTCATGATCAGCCAGCGCAGCAGCCGTCTCGCGGGCGATCACGGTGCCGACTCCGCAGCGGTTGAGCACGAAGCGCGCGACCAGTGCCGGGTGGAAGACACGGGCCTCGTCGACCAGCTTCAGCATCTCGCCCGAGGCCCAGCCGTCGAACGGCGAGGGCTGGGCGGTCACCAGCGCCAGGTCGGCCGCGAGCAACGCCGAGCGCAACAGGCCGGCGATCCGCGGCGGGGCGTCGATCAGCACGTCATCGACGCCCCGGGCGATCTCCTGCGCCTCATGGTGCAGCGTATCGCGCGCCAAGCCGATGACGCCGAACAGCCTGGGCCCTCCCTGCCGGTTGCGCTGCTCCGACCAGTCGAGCGCCGAGCCTTGCGGGTCGGCATCGATGACCACCACCCGCCGTCCCTGCCGGGCCCACTGGCCGGCCAGGTGCAGGGCCAGGGTGGTCTTGCCCACCCCGCCCTTCTGGTTGACCAGGGCGACGATCATGACCCGCCCTCGCGGGCCCGGGTTGTCCCCGCCCCAACAACCAAAGTGTTAGACTCTAGGTTAGAGTCTAAGTTAAGGGCGCGATTCTCATCGCTGTGCCAAAGGCTTAGCTGGGGTTGGTGCGCCCGATCTGCCGAATCGCGTGCGCCCGATCTGCCGATACCGGTTGCGCCTGATCTGCCGAGCCGTTTCACAGCTTGTCCACAGGGCCCTGTGGGCAACATCGGGTCGCGGGACGTGATCTGCAGCAGATCCCGGCCGGCTTGCCAGGCAAATGCCAGCGCATAGCCGGGCAGGCTCTGGCGACGGACGACGCGGCGCAGGTCGAGCGCGAAGTCGGAGAAGCGTGCCAGGCTGCCGCTCTTGGCGTGCAGGTGTCGCAACTCAAAGGTCCAGCCGTCGGGCTGACGTCCGGCGTGCTTGCGGGCGATGCGGTAGAGCCAGCGCTCGATCCCGCCCCTGAGCCGGAAATAGGCCGGGTCGATGGTCAGCACCAGGGTCCGGTCGATGACGCCGCGGTAGAACCAGTCCGGCAGCACGACCTCGATGCCGTGGCAGCGGCCGGAGTGGCCGACCAGCTCCTCCCACTCGTTGATCCAGGAGAACTGTTGGCGCCGCCAGCTCTCGCCCTGGCGGATCGTAGTCAGGATGACGGTGGACTGCAGCCGCTGCAGCGCGCGCCTGAGCAGCACATACTGATGCTTGCCGGCCGGCCGGCCGATGCCGCGGAGGAGCTGGTAGGGCGTGAAGCGCATGAAGCGCGAGGTGCGCAAGCCCTGATCGGCAGCCTCGACCAGCTGCGAGGCGGCCCAGATCAGGACGTCCGCATCCCAGATGGTCGCCATGCCGTGCTCGGGCACCGCATGGACCTGGACCTGGACGGCGCCGGCCCGGTAGAGGATCGGCCGGGTGCGCCGCCCCTTCGCGAGCGAGAAGAACGGCCGCTCCATCAGGTCGCGCTGGTCGCGCGGCATCGCGTCGGTGAAGCAGGCCTCGAAGGGATCGAGCCGGGCCCGTTCCGAGCCCGGCGAGCCATGCACGGACATCGGCCGCCCCTCAGCGCCGGTCATTGCCGCCGCCATAGCCCGGCGCGATGGCGGCATGGCGCTTGGCCGGCAGGACCGTGCCGGCACCGGGGTCCGAGGTCGAGCTCTTGGCCCCGCGGTCGGCCCAGGCCTGCAAGTCCTCGAGCGCGTAGATCACCCGGCCGCCGATCTTGCGGTACTTGGGTCCGGTGCCGTAGGTGCGGTGCTTCTCGAGCGTGCGGCCGGACAGCCCGAGGTGGCGCGCAGCCTCGGGCGTGCGCAGGAAGCGTGGCGGAAAGCCGGCGAGCGGATCGGTCATGAGCGAACCTCCGATGGGCATGGGCGCCGCCGGGAACCGGCCGCGCGTCGGAGGTCACGCTGGCGGAGGACGATCGGTCGGAGGGATGGCGAAGATGCGGGGCACGGCAAACACCACCCCGCCAGTCAGGCGCCGCGGCGCGGACCGAGCAGGCTGCGGTAGCCCCCGCGCATCAGGCCGAGGCCCCTTCGCACCAGGCGGATGGTGGTGTCGCGGACGGTCGCGGTCTTCCAGGGCTCGCGCGCCAGCCGCTCCGGCCCGAACAGCGCCGAGGCGATATCACGGTAGCTGGCGCCACCAAGCCGGCCATCCAGGGCCCGCAGCGCCGCTATCAGGCGCGCGGGCTGCCGTCCTGAGTCCCCCGGCGGCGGGCGCGAGGCCGTCACATGCCGCCAGAAGCGAAGTGTCGCCGCCGCGCGAACCGGTGTCGTCGGGTTGAGCGGCAACCGAGCGGCAAGCGGCGCGCCGACAGAGGGCAGATCAGTCAGCCACACACGATGCTCAGTCCGGCCGGCTCCGATCAGCAGGTACACGCCGTCCTCGCCGACTCGGACGATCGTCTCACCCGGCCAGGCGTCCGGCCGGTAGATGATGGTATCGCCCGCGTGATCGGACGGGCACGGGGTCAGCAGGACGGTGGCGGCGTCGAGCTCAGGCCGCCAGAAGACGGGCTGACGATCGGCGCGGATCGCCGGGTCGGCGAGAAAAGCCGAGCCCCCAGCGGCGCGCGAGGCCGGTGCCCCCCGACGCAGCGCCGAGGGCAACCTCACTGTCCGCCTTTGCATAGTCAGCCTGATAGTCGGCATTCCGGCGCAGGAACTCGAAGGCCGCGCCGCCATTGCTCAGGTCGGACAGATAGTCATAGGCGGCGGGCGACCGCCAATCGTCACCGGGCATGCGCTGCTCCCCACCGGACTCATGAAATACACGCAGAACTTGCGTCAGGGCCACGCGGTTGGGGAAGATACAAATTGGACATCTGCACTGTCGCAGTCGCGACAGTACGCCACTCCGGCACTGCTGGACGCCGGATCCACGGACCTGCGATTTAGCGTCGATCCGATGTTCAGGACCCACGTCGCAGAAGGTCGCGATAGCCATGCTCACTGAGCCAGCGCGCCCGGGCGAGATGACTGTCATGGGCCCGCCGGGCGCGCGCGGCGTCCTCGGCGGGATCGAGGCCGAGCACGACCCGTGCGGCCTCCTGCCAGGGCGCCCCGTCCGCGGCCGCATCGAGCAGACGCAGATAAAGCGGAAGATGCGCACGGTCGTAATCGGTGATTGCCGAGTCCGTCGGCGCGGTGTCGGCGGTGGGCGGGGTCGGGCTGGGGGTCACGCGACATGCTCTCCAGGCTTTGGCACACCATGGTGAGCATAACCAACGCTGCACAGAAAGTGCGCGCCGAATCGTCTGGTCAGGTGTGCGGAGGGTCCGGTGCTAGGCGCTGGGGCGGAAGAACTCGACCGGGTCGACCTCGAGCACCACGGCGAGCTTCTCCAGGACGTCGACAGTCGCGGCGTTCTCCTCGCGCTCCAGCATGCCGACGTAGTTGCGATTGAGTCCTGCACGATGGGCAAGCTCCTCCTGCGACAGCGCCTTCGCGCGCCGTAGCCGCCTCAGGTTGTTCGCAACCACCTCCCGCAAGCTCATGCGGGAGAGGCAGCCGCGTCCCCTGATATACCACCACCTAGTAAACTAGGGAATCGTCCAGGCGGCCGCAAACTGAGCACCGCCCCGCATCAGATGACGCGGGGCGGTGCGGAGGACCTAGTCGTTGCTCCGGCGATTGGGCCTGGACCAGATCAGCGTGTAGCCGTCCCCGTCCTCGTCATCGAACAGGTTGGCGTAGATCGGTGCGGTGAAGCTCGGATCGTCGAGCTTGAGGCCCAGATAGGCGCGGCCCTCGTTCGAGGTCTTCGACCAGGCGGCGCCGATCTCGGCGCGGCCGACGTAAACCCGGTGGCTCGGGGCGTTGTCGCCGCTCGCCCGGGTGTCGGCCACGATGCGGACGTTCTTGGCCTGCAGGCCGAGAGTGACGATCTCGCCGGTGAACTCGTCGCCGGACTTCCTGAAGGTGCCGATGGTCGCCATGACGTGTCTCCTTGATCTGCTGTTTCGAGCCCGCACCAGCGCGGCCTCGATGGCGATCGGCAGGCCGAAGGCGATCGACGGCGCATCCGCGTGCGGACCGCAGCGGCAGCGGAGGATGGCGGCCGGGCTACTTTCTTGCCTCGCGAGGAATGAGCGCGCGGGCGCTCAGGGGAAGAGAGTTGATCGGCGCCATTGCGGCACAGGCGATCGAGGCGCAGCCGGCCTGCGGCCAGATCACGCCATGAGAGGCCATGCAGTGCGCGGCAGCCAGTCAGTTTCACAGGAGACGACGAGGAATGCCGACGCGCGACCCGTCAAGACGGCCATGATGCCAGAGCGAACCAACGCACGCTGCAGCTCAAAGCACGACAGTCGCTCACCGGGCCGAGCGGGCTCGGCTTCAATCGGTACACCAAGGAGGCACAATGGGCCGGAGAAGCAATGAGCGCCTGGTCACGTGTGGCTCAAGAGCGCCGCCAACCGCGGCAAGTCGAGCAAGGGCGCGCTGTTCCACGAGGTCTTGCTCGATGGGCAGTCCCGTTGGACCATCTGCTGCGGTCGATCGACAGTTTCGTCGACCTCTTCGACCTTCGGCGAACGCTGGTGCAGGCGCGGGGGAGCGACGCGAGCAGGCCACGGGTCCCCTGTTTTCGCCGGCAGCGCAGCGAAGGGCTTGGCCTTGAAGGGTCAGGGGCCACAGGCCCTGAGATGAAGGAACCACTTCAGCCGGGAGGTTGGCCTTGATGCGCGGGCCGCAGGGCCGCGCGCCAACGAACAACGAAGCCTGCGGGGAGCGTCAGCATAGCGCCGCCGAAGGCGGGACGCGGGGAGCGGCGATCGGCCGGACAAGGTTCCCAGCGCACCCGTAGGAGCGGCCCTTGGAGCCGCGGGACGAGTGCGCCCTTGGGAGGCCGTCAGGTACCCGGCGCCAACAAGTGCCGGCGCGAAGGGTCGAAACCACTGGGCCGAACCTCGTCGGACCAGGTTCGGTTCACGAGAAGCCCGGTTCGGCCTCAGCCGAGCGCGCGCCCATTGGGCACGAGAAACTGCTTGATGTACACTATCTGAACATGCAGATCCGCGGAAATGAGGACTGAAAGCGGGTCGGACTCCCGGTTTCGGGACAATGGCCATAAACGGCCATGCGGCATGCGCTTGCCTCCCTCCCCCAGACGTCGGCGTGTACAGCGTTGCGCTGCCGATGGTGCCCTTGTTCGGCGGTAGCCACTGTGTCAGCCGGAAGATGGGGCGCGTGCTCTGTTCGAGCCGGAATGCCGGACCCGTCGGCAGATCCGGCTCGCGAACGCGCTTTGCCGCTATCGCGATGATGGCGGAGATCACCGATTGACAGTTGCCAAGGGCCGTGCCCTTGCTGACAATCAAGCGC
>JBHJOG010000053.1:0-47684 GCA_050329975.1 Alphaproteobacteria bacterium
GCCTCGATACGCTGTGGAACGCGATGCTGGCGGACGGGCTGGTCGAGCGATAGCGGCCGGAGCCGATGACGCGAAGGGGCTCGGCTTCGGCCGGGCCCCTTGTCATTTGGAATTACAGCATGTAATTATGCTGCATGGCATTCGGCATTGACATGGATTCGGCGGACTGGCTCGCGGCTGACGTGCTTCAGGTCGTCCACGGGCTGACGCCGCAGCTGTTGTCGCAGCGCATCTTCCGCAACCTGCTCGACCTGCAGGTGCCAGATCGGCGAGGCAAGGCCACCCTGTTCACCGGCCGCGACGTGCTCCAGATCGCGCTGCACCACGAGTTGACCCGCCAGGGCATCATCGCCCGCGGCTTCCCCTCGATCTGGAAGGTGGTCGACGCCCGGATTTCGAAGCGAGCCGAAACCGGCGACCCCGAGAAGTTGGCCGGGTTGTTCCATGTCGACCACGACGGCTTCCTCAAGCTGAAGCTGGTCCGCGAGGACGTGTTCACACTCGCCGACCTCGACCGCGACGCTGCCGGGCCAGACGACCGCGGCGCCCTGGCGCAGGCGATGATCCGCATCGACGTGTTCATCGACGACGTGGTCGAGCGGTTGCGGGTGCTGCGCGAGTCGGCCGACGACTATGATCCCGATGGCAGCAAGCGGGCGGCCATGGCGCAAATGACCGACGCCGAGCTGACGGCCAGCCGGCGCCGCACCCAGGGCACACCTGTCTGGCAGGGCACCGCCACACCGGACCAGATCGAAAACTGGGTCGAGGCGCAGAAGCGGACGGCAGCAGCAGCCGAGCGGTTCAACGCCGGCACCAGCAACAGGTTCAAGGTCGAGATGCCCGAGGCCAAGCCCGTCATCATCGGCCGGGCGCCGAGGAAGGGGCGCGGGTGATGCTGGAAACCCCCAAGCAGCTCGCCCGCCGCGTCGGCCTGACGGAAGGCCAGGTGCGCCGGTTGATCCAGAGCCGGCAGATCGAGTTCGTCATGATTGGCTGCCGGGTGCACATCCCGGCTGGTGCCTTCGAACGGTTCGTCTCGGAAAGGACGGTGCGGCCATGCCCAGAAGAAACCAGGGACCGCGCCTACGCTGGCTCAGCAAGCGCAAATGCTACTATGTCATCTGGACTGAGCGAGGTCGCAGCCGCGAGTGCTCGACTGGCACGATCGACCGCGAACAGGCTGAAATCTTCTTCGCGGACTGGCTCTACGCCCGAGGCCGAAAGTCCGGGCCAAGTGATCCATCTGCGCTCCTAGTCACCGACATCCTCAACGACTATGCCACCGAGCGCGGACCGAAAGTCGCCGCGGCCGATCGCATCGCCTATGCAGTACTGGCGCTGACCGACTTCTTCGAGGGCAACACGGTCGCGGACGTGACCCCACAAACCTGCACCCGGTACGCGACGAAGCGGGGCCGCGCACCGGGCACGGTGCGGCGCGAACTCGGCGTGCTCAGGGCCGCGATCAACCATGCGTTCAAGAACGGCCGGCTGACGCGGGTGGTGCCGGTCGAGTTGCCGGAGCGGCCGGAGTCGCGCGACCGCTGGCTCAACAGGGATGAGGCCGCCGCCCTGATCCGAGCGGCCCGCACGCCGCAGGCGCGCGCCTACATGCCGTTGTTCATCTTGATCGGGCTCTACACCGGCCGCCGCAAGGAGGCCATCCTGTCGCTGCGCTGGCCGCAGGTGGACCTCGACGCCGGCCAGATCGACTTCGAGGTCCCCGGCAGGCGGCGGACCAACAAGAAGCGCGGCATGGTGAAGATCCCGCCGCGGCTGCTGCCGCACCTCCGCCGCGCCCGAATGCGCGGCACCGAGTTGGGCTATGTCGTCCACGAGCACGGCGAGCGCATCGGCGATATCAAGAAGGGCTTTGCCGGCGCCTGCGCCCGCGCCGACAAGGCCAGGGCCGAGCGGGCAGCGGCGGCAGGCCTGCCAGCACCACCGCCTCTGTCCGGCACGGTGACGCCGCACACCCTGCGCCACACCTGCGCCACCTGGTTGATGCAGGCCGGCGTCGACCGCTGGGAGGCGAGCGGCTTCCTGTCGATGAGCACGGAGACCCTGGAGCGGGTCTACGGCCACCACCACCCCGACCACATGCGCGAAGCCGCCGAGGCCATCGGCAGGCGTCCGCGCAACGTCCGCGGAATCGGATGATGTTTTCGTCCCGTTCCGCAGCCTATCGACCCGAAAACCCGCAGAAACAGGAGCTAAAACCGATGATGCACAATCCTCCGAAGGCAGAGGTCACAGGTTCGAATCCTGTCGGGTGCGCCAAAAATTTCAATATTATCAATGAGATAGACTTCGCTCCCTGCTGAAGAATGGGAGGCGTGATAGAACTGCAACCACATTGCTACCAGCCGATTTCGCAGTACGGCGTGCCCGCTCGTTCTGCGGAGTAGCCGCGCCTATGCAATGCATATCCACCGGAACCAACTGACGTTTCCCTGGTCGTGTCTTTAAGAGCTTGGCGGTCGCCGCCCAAGAACCGGACATCAGCGCTTAGGCTGGCCCCGCCAGATACGCCGCTTTTGTCGCGCGAACTTCATTTGCCCACAGCGAGGATAGGATCGGCGGCAATGTGCGGGCGTGGCGGAATTGGTAGATGCGCTGGATTCAAAATCCAGTTCTGGTGACAGAGTGTCGGTTCGACTCCGACCGCCCGCACCATCCTCTGTCGCCTTGAAGCGAAGGGCCGGAGCCCGGCCGCGTGTAATCGGACGACTTGTCCGGGGCGGTAGACGGCCAGGTGCGAGGCATAAGGCCCAACCGCCATGGCCGGCGCCAAAGGGCGCGCCACCTCAGACGAACACGTCGCGGCAATGCCGCGCTGCCACCCGCAAGGTGAGCACGAGGCCGATGGCGAGGAACAGGAATGCCGCGGGGATCAGCAGCCCCATCAGCGTGACGAGCGACGCGGTGACCTGCACTCCCAGCAGAAGGAACAGCAGCGGCGCGCAGCAAGCGCTGCCGGCAAGCAGGCCCGGAAGGCCGGCGAGCACTCCGGTTGCCGGGCTCAGGCCGCAGGCGCTCGCGCAGCGTCGCGCGATGCGCACGAGTGCGATCTGTACGGCCGTCAGCAGCCCGAGAGCGAGTCCGATCGCGACGTTGAGCGGTGCGACCAGCCACACGACGAACGGCATCTCCACCACCGCGACAGCCTCGAACTGGAACGGTGTGCGCTCGCGCAGGACCAAGGCCGTCCAATCGGGGACGACCGAGATCGACGCGGGGCGCAAGGTCGTGTCAACCGTCATGTCGCCGAGTGCGACCTGGAACGCCAGCAGATAGAGCAGCGCGACGAGCGCGACGATCCAGCGATTGACGGGTTCAGTCACGACGCGCCGAAGGACCTCACGCATGGACGGCCGTTTGCGGGTAAAAGGCGGCCCAGGCGAACCACATCGCCTGGAACGTGTTGAGCGATTCCGGCTGAGGACCGCCAGTCCAGGTCACCCCGGCCGGACCGGCCCCGTCGATCGCAGCCTCCGCCCTGGTCGCCCCGCGGAAGACGTAACCGGAATCGAGCGCGGCATCGTAGATCGCCGTAAATGTCTCGCCGTTCACGTCCAGATCAAGGCGGTGCTCCTCCCGCAACCGCTCGAGCGGAAAGGCGGCGGCCGCGTCGCGGGTGCGGGCGCCGAGGACCATCGACTTGGCGGGGAAGCGCCCGTCCTCGTTCATCACCGGGAACATGCGGCCACTGTCCGGCAGGTAGTAGCCGGACTGAGGATTGTACGCGCCGTAAGGATCGCGCCCGTAGTTGCGAGCGAAGCCGGTGCTGGTGGAAAGTACCTCGGTCTCCGGATTGGCCGCACGCCAGCGTCGCCATGAGGTCCAGACCACCGGCCGTTCCACCAGCGCCGCCCCGGTGTGGGGGCCGCGGATGCCGACGGCGAGGATCTGCGGAAACCAGGTGTCGGTGTCACGGTCGTACATGATGAGGTTGCTGTTCACCAGGTTGCCCGACACGCCGAATTCGGTGTTGCTCCGCTCGAAGGCAATGGCGGTCCCGGTCAGCGGGCAATAGGTGACGGCAAGCCCGGTCCCTGCCACCCTGTCGTTGACGATCTCGTGCCAGACCAGGATGCGCTGCGGATAGGCACGGACAACGCCGTTCTCCGCCAGCCCGAACACGATGTCGTCGTCGTCGAGATAGTCGCCGGCCTCGGCGGCAGACCAGAAGGCTGGATCATCGATGGCCGGAATGCCGTCCTTGCCAGGGCCACCGGACATCATTGCGCTGTCATAGGCAGCAGGTTCGGCGGGGGCAATCCGGCCCTCTGGCCAGGTCGGAAACGGCGGTCCCGCAGCGGCCATGGACGGCAGCGCCTTGGCGATCGCGGCCGACGACAGAGCGCCGGCCATCCATTCTCGGCGGGTCAACATGGTAAAATCCATTCGCGTTGTCGCACCGGAGGACGGGGCACACAGCCAAATCCTTCGTAATAAAATGGGCCCGAACGGCCCTCTGATAAAGGCCGACCGCCTTCACATCGTGACCACATTTATTTCATCGCCTTGTGAACGGGATCGTCGGCGGCTGCACCACACGAGGCTAGGGAAGCATTCATATCGGGTCGCCGTCCATCATGGCGTGGTCAACTGTCGGGCAAACTTGTCCGAGAGCATCGACGCGCGCGACGACCTAAGGCGGCCGATGCGTCCAGATTGCCGGATCGCGGCCCAGACAGCACGCCAGCCCAGGACCGCCTGCACACCACGCCGGGCACGATCGGCGTGCGTGCCAGCAACTGCGCGCGCTCCGCGCCGTTGGTACAACTGAAGCAGAACGGCACTGTTGATGACAGCGAGATGGGTGTAGGCCTGGGGGAAGTTTCCGAGGAGGAGCCCGTTGCGCTCGTCGACCTCTTCGGCGAAGAGACCCACATCGTTGCCGCGGTGGAGCAGCATCTCGAACAGTTCCCGCGCTTGCTCGGGCTTACCCAGACAGAGCAGAGCATCCACCAGCCAAAAGCTGCAGACCAGGAAGGCCCCTTCACCGCCCTCGATTCCGTCGGCCTGGCGGTAGCGGCGGATCAGAGGGCCGTGGCCTAGTGTGCGGACGATGGCATCGATGGTTGCGCCCAGCGACGCGGCATCGATCGGAAATCCCAGCATCGGCGTCAGGAGCAGCGCTGCGTCCATCTCCGGGCTGTCATAGGTGCCCACCAGGCGTCCATCGGCGGCGTCGTGCCCACGCTCCAGGATCTCCCGACGGATGTCGTCCCGCACCCTCGCCCACTCGTCCGACGCTCCGAACATCCTGATACCGCGGTCCAGCGCAACCCAGCTCATCAGCTTCCCGAAGACGTGGTGCCTTGGCGGACCGCGCATCTCCCACAGCCCCTGGTCCGGCACGGACCATTCCCGCTCAACGGTCCGGATCGCGGCGCGCAGGAACTCCCGCCCCTCGCGGTCGAACCTTCCGCCGAGGGCGCGATAGAGGCAGGCCCAGTCCATCACCTCGCCGTACACGTCGATCTGATGCTGCTTGTATGCATCGTTGCCTTTGCGGACGGGCCGGCTCCCGGCGTAACCGTCGAGATGGTGGAGCTCCTCCTCGTCGAGCGCCGTTTCGCCGCCGATACCGTACATGACCTGCAGCCGGGATCGGGTTGCGGCGCAGCAGTTGCGGAGAAAGCCGGCGAAGCGGCGGGCCTCGCCGCCGTAGCCGAGCGCTGCCAGTGCGTACAGCGTGAAGCTTGCGTCGCGCAGCCAGCAATACCGGTAGTCCCAGTTGCGGGCACCTCCGATCTGCTCGGGCAGGGACGTGGTCGGCGCAGCGACCAGGGCACCGGTGGGCGCGTAGGTCAGAAGCTTCAGCGCCAGCGCGCTGCGCTCGACCGCCTCACGGTAGGGTCCGCGGTAGCGGCAGTAGGCCAGCCACTCGCGCCAGAACGCGATCGTCGTGTTCAACAGCGTCCCCACCGCAGACACTGGACTGGGCTCTCCAGCAGGCTCCCCGGTCAGCATGAGATCCAGAATCTCGCCAGCGGGAAGCCGGAACGTTGCCCTGGCAAGGTCTCCCTCGATCTGGAAAGGCACGTCTGCATGGAGTGCCGCGCCGGAATCGGAGCAGACCGCGCCTGCGCGAAGCGATAAGGCCGGCTGGCGCCGGCCAAACTCGGCGGAGGGTCGATAGGCGAGCGCGATATCGACGGTCGCGCCAACAGCCTCCACCCGCCTGACCAGCCATTTTGGCGCAACAAGATCGACGTAGTCATGGAGGCTCGATCCCTCGCGTCGCCCGACGGGCATGAAGTCGGTTGTTCGCAGCAGGCCGTCGCGGAGGGGAAACTCGGTCACCAGTACGTTGGTGCCGGCGACATAATGGCGACGGGATTCGCCGTGCTGCCGGAGCGCACGCACCTGGAGGAAGCCACCGCAGTGGCGGTCCAGCATCCGGCAAAAGACAGGATCCGCATCGAAGCGGCCGAGGCAGCACCAGTCGATACCGCCATCCCGGCTCACGAGCGCAGCGCCGTGGCAGTCGCCGATGGCCGCGTAGTCGGCGATCGGCGGATAGCCGCGTCCTGCTTCCTCGGCTGTCGTCTCGGCTACGGTGCGAGCATTCCCGGCAGCACTGGCTTTCATCGAACCGATCCTCCTACGCGGTTCAGCAGCCCGGGGCCACCCCCTCCTGGCAGCAACCGCCCAATCATTCGGCCGCGCGCTCAGTGTGATCGACCACCTCGCCCCGGGCTGGCGGCGGCGCGGCCGACCCGCGGTCGAACCGCACCCCGGCGGCAGATCGACCCCTCGATCACGGGGCATGCAAGGCGCGGCCGCGCTACTCCGGCATCTCGCCGGCCGGGCCCGGCCACGGCCCCATGAGATGGCTGAATGCCGTCTCACTCATCTCGCCGGGGCTGTCCCCGTGGGTCTGGTCGTCGGCGTGATAGGCGACGACCATCATCTGATAGTCATTGTCGGACGGGACCTCGAACGTCGTGGTCGCATTGCCGTCGGCGTCGGCTCGGAACTCGTTACCCGGCGGCTCCGCGCCAGGCCCCATGTCCATGCCGAGAGTGGCTTCGTTCACCCACCAGACGGTATAGAGGCCATCCGGCACCAGGTTGCTGGCCTCGACCTCGATCACATCCTGACCGCCCTGCTGCTCGACGACCGTGGCTTCACCCTCGGCCGCCATCCAATCCCCAGCAACGTCGGACGGCAGGCCGCTGTCGTCGGTGGCTTCCAGCGAGCTCTGCGGCAACTCTTGCCCGGCAACGCCGGTCGACCACAGGCTCGGCGCGAGCATCAACGCCAGCGCCGTACCCGCAATGCCGGCCGGCATAGCTGTCATAGTCATGCTACATCTCCCTTCTGGTCTCGGGGTGCGGCGTCGGTTACGCGACTCTCGGCGCCGACGCCGCCCATGCCGTTAACCTTGGCGATAGCTTTGCGTCTGGTAGCGGCCGGGAATTCAAAGGTGTGCACGTTGCCGTGAGAGGCGCGGCCGCTACAGCTGCCCAATGGCTATGCTTCTGCCCAGTGTTCGTCATCTTCTAAGCCGCTGCCGGCTTTTGCCGTGCCAGCGGCTGATAGACCGCGGCCAGCACCAGGCCGAACATCGCGTGAGACAGGATAGCGATCCAGCCGCGGGCCTCGGCGAACCACGGGAAGACGGCCGTGAAGCCGTAGAAGTTGATCAGGTAGATCACCAACCCAAGAACGACGCCGATGGCAATGGCGGGCGATAACCCAAGGTCCCAACGACCGACAATCCAGGCGAGGATCAACGCATAGATCAACGACAGTGCGAAGTGGATGATCAACGCGACGATGAGGATGCCCAGGTCGAACGTCTCGGGCGGTGGCAGCACGCCTTGGCCCATGACGATGGCGGCGATCATGCGCGGCGGTCCCCACATGCTGCCTGGCCCGACGAATTGAACAAGAAGCATCTCCAGCATCATGAACACGACGCCGGCGGCGATGCCCGCCCAGATCGCGGCTCTCCAGTCGAGAGTCCTGGTCTGATGTCCTGAATCCAATGTACTGGTCATGTCTGTTCTCCGGAGCGATTGTCGGGAGCGAGCCGACCCTCGGCCAGCGTCCGTGTCCTACGGCCCGCAGCCGGTGCGGCGCACGCGTGCGCCCGATCGTCGTGGTCTTCACCGCGTGTAACGGTCTTCGATTGGGACAGTTCCTAAGCGACCCGCGCTTTCGACCGGCAAGTGCCGTTTCCGCTCAAATGTGCTTGATCGTCCAGGGCGTTGAATTGCATCGTCCAGTGACGGAAAGTGATCGTTGCCCTGGATCGGGAATGGCCGCCGACCTGCGCGCGGACTGTTCCGGAAGCGAGGAACGGCAGAATGAGCGCTGGCAACGACAGCTATCTCGACCGGCTGCTGACGAGTCTGGAGGTCCACATCCGCGCCTTCGCGGTCTGCCGGGTGCGCCGCGGCTATAGGCTGGTGCTCGGTGGGCTGGACGCTCCGTTGATCCACTTTGCGCTGAAGGGTTCCGGGACCCTGCAGATCCACGGCGGCCTGTCGCTGCCCTTCGCCGAGCACGACTTCCTCGTCATTCCCCGCCATCTCGGGCACAGCCTGACTGCGTCCGACGGTCACCTCCAGGACGTGCGCGGAACCGACGCGCTCTCGACGCTCGAGGATGCGCTGCTCGAGATATCGGCAGGCCGCGGGGCGGATGCGGTCACTGTGTGCGGCACGATCGAAGCGACCTATGGTGGCGCTCTCGGCCTGTTCGACGCCCTTCGCGAGCCGATCGCCGAGCACATCGCGCCGTCGGATCCGCTGCGCACTGCCACGTCGACCATGGTCAGTGAGCTCGCAGCGCCCAGCTTCGGCACGCGCGCCCTGGTCGAAGCGCTGCTCAAGCAGTGTCTGGTCCTGCTGATTCGCCGGCAACTGTGTGGCGGGAGCGACCGGGCCCAGTGGTTCTTTCCCACGGGCGACAGGCGTCTCGCCGCAGCGCTTGCGACCATGCTGACTCGACCCAGCGCACCGCACACGCTGCGCGACCTTGCCAATGCGGCGGGAATGAGCCGATCAGCCTTCGCGCTTCATTTCGCGGCGACCTTCGGGCAGCCGCCGATGGAGTTCCTGCGGGACCTTCGCCTGCGTCACGCAGCCCGCCTGCTGGAAGTGACGAACCTCCCTGTCCAGACCATCGCCAAATGCGTCGGCTACACCAGCCGCAGCTATTTCACGCGCGCCTTCCGGGTGCTGTTCGGCACCACCCCAAGGACCTTCAGGGCCACCCGCCGATAGAGGGACCGCGAATTGTCCCGGAGCATCCGATCCCGACAGCTGGACGACCGGATCTCCATTTCCGGGACACTGGTCGAACGCGCGAGACCTGGCGGCATCGTGAGCAACTCCCAGGGAGCGCACGGTCGATCACAATCGTGAGAGAATGGATGCAAGACCAAGTGTGACGGTCCGGAAATAACCAGATCGAAATGGAATCAGCGCTGACTGGGAGGCGAAGTTCCTGGCAACCTGTCGTTGCGTAGTGTGGGGATACTCCAATGTCGAGCGATTGGGCATCCACATCCGGCGCGGAAGCCGAGCGCAAGCCGCGGATTGTCAGCATGATCCGATACGTTCAAGCCCTGATCCTGACCCGTTGCAGGCTATGCTGGCGGATCACTGCCGCAGTGTTCATTGCGATCCTCGCCATTGAAGGCGCCATCCTGGGCCCCTCCATCCGCAATTACGAACAGGATCGCCTTGCCGAGTTCAGCAGGGCGGCGCAGGCGGCGATCGACGCAGCCGTCGCGTCGGCGGGCCATCCCGCGGCCTCGAGCACGCAAGCACTGGATGCGATGAGGCGCCTGATTGGAATTGCCGGTATCGCGGGGATCACCCTTACCGATGCGGCCGGTCGCCCCGTTGCCCACTCCGGCCATCGACCGGACCAGACGGTCGGCGCTGGCCTCGACGGCGAGGGCGTCAACTATCGGCAGCTGACTCGAGAAGAGTTCGTGCTCTGGACGCCCCTCTCCCTGCCGGGCGCGGCAGCCGCAGTGGCGCTGGTCGAGACGCCCGAGCTCGGCCCAATGCTCAACGGCTTCCTGTGGCGCATCACCGGTCTCGTCGCTTTGATCGCGGCCGTGGTCACCGTCGCGACCATGCTCATCCTGCGCTATCTCATATTGGCGCGATTCATCGCGTTGGAATCGGCCGTCTCGGCCGCGGCAGCCGCTCCGCAGGAGGCGGCGAGATATCAGGTTTCAGCGCTGGGATCCGACGAGCTCAGCGACTTGACCGCAAACGTCAACAGGCTACTGCGTTCGATGACGTCCGCATTCAGCACGGTACGCCGGCGCGAAGAGCAGGTCGTGCAGCTGAACGGATCCCTGGAGCGCAGAGTGGCCGAGCGAACCGTCCAGCTTGAAGCGGCGCGCGAGGCGGCGGAAGCTGCGAGCCGGGCGAAGTCCGAGTTCCTCGCTAACATGAGCCATGAGCTGCGCACCCCGCTCAACGCGGTCATCGGCTTTTCCGAGGTCATCCACCATCAGCATCTCGGGCCGGTCGGCAATGCGCGCTATAGCGATTATGCCGGCGACATCCTGCGCAGCGGGCGGCATCTGCTCCAAGTGATCCAGGACGTGCTCGACCTGTCGCGCATCGAGGCGGGTCATCTGGACCTTGACGAGGGGGTAGTCGACGTGGCGGAAATCATCGGGGACGCCCTGGCGATTATCGCTCCGCAGGCCGCGGCGCGGCGCGTCGTGGTTGAAGCGCAGCGGCCCTTCCCGCCACGCGCGATCTGCGGAGACGCACGCCGGCTACGGCAAGTCGCTCTGAATCTGCTTGCCAACGCGGTCAGCTTCACGGCGGCGGGCAAGCGGGTCGAGGTTGGTTTCGTCGACGGCGCCGACGGATCGTTCGCGCTGCGCGTGGCCGACCAAGGAATCGGCATCGCACCGGAGGACATGGACCTCGTCCTCGAGCCGTTCGGCCAGGTATCCGATGTCGCGGCGCGCAGCCACCAGGGCACCGGCCTTGGCCTTCCCCTCACCAAGCGCTTTCTTGAGATGCATGGCGGTTGGCTCGAGCTGCAAAGCCGGCCGGGCCAGGGGACCACAGCCTGCGCGTGGATTCCCGCGGTCAGGGTGCGGGCTGCCAGCGCCTCCGCCTGCCCGCCGCAGGCGACTGCGTGACGCCAGGCTCCGCGCGCGTCGCCCCTCGAATGCGCCTTGGGCGAAGCGCGTACCGTCACACGATCTGAGGTCCTCCAGCTCGAGACCTGCTTGGCGCGCCTCGCCGCTCTCGAGGGCCACGACGGCGGCCTCCCCTTTGCCGTCCTTGCCGCCGCGGGCGTGCAGGGACATTCGGGTCGGGCGATTGCGCGATCCAAGTCGGCCAGATCCTGGTACTTGACCTTCCCCTTGCTGGAAGGATCAGGCTGCTAAGCATGAAACCCCGACACCAGCGATGGACCGTCTCGTGGCGCTGAAATCAGGCTTGTCCCGACCGGCATTCGCCCCCATATTCCCGGCCATGGCATCCTCGCAGGCCAAGCGGATTGTTGCCCTGCTGCTCGCGATCCTAGTCACCGCGGGCATGGGCCTGTCAGCCGTAGGGACCGGCGGCATGCAGGCCACGATGGCGATGGGGGCCGACATGGACCCGGCGGGGACCACTGATTGCGGCCCATGTGGCGGCAGCGACGCCGAGGCCATGGCGTGTCCAGTGTCCACTTGCCCACCCCCCGTGCTGGCCGAGGCCTCGCCCGCGATGTCGGCGATGGTCGCGCAGTCGTCACGGCTGACGCCGGCGGGCAGCACCCGTCCGCTCGGGCGAACGTCCCTCCCCGACCCTTACCCTCCCCGATCGAGCGATCCGGTCTGACACGGGTTGAGCCGCACCGCCGGCTGACCTGAGCCTCACGGCGCGGCTGCGCGTGCCCGGCATGACCGGGGACGCGGAGCGGTCGATCGACTCAACGACGCGTGCCCCCGCCATGGCACGCGATCCGCGGCAGGGTCACAAGTGACGACCAGACTCAAGCATTCGCTCTCACGTCGGCGCTTCATCGCGGCCGGTGCGGGACTTGCACTGACGACGACGCTGCTGCGGCCGTCGCCGTCCAGCGCGGCCGCCGGTCGCGAGTTCAGGCTCGCGGCGCTACCGACGACAGCCTCGCTCTTCGGCGACGCGGGTCCGCGGACGCAGATGTGGAGCTATGACGGCACGATCCCCGGGCCGACGCTGCGCATCCGCCAGGGCGAGCCGGTCCGGATCGTGGTCGAGAACCGGCTCGACGAGGACACCACCGTGCACTGGCACGGCATCCGGCTGCCCAATGCGATGGACGGCGTGCCCGGCCTCACCCAGCCGCCGATCCGGCCGGGCGAGAGCTTCGTCTACGCGTTCACGCCGCCGGATGCCGGCACCTTCTGGTATCACCCGCATGCGAACAGCGCCGTACAGCTCGGCCGCGGCCTCGCCGGGGCGCTGATCGTCGAGGAGCCGGAGCCGGTCGCCGTCGACCGCGACCTGATCTGGATGCTGAGCGACTGGCGGCTCGCGCGCGACGGCGAGATCGCCGGCGGCTTCGGCAATACGATGGAAGCGGCGATGTCCGGCCGGGTCGGCAACACGGTGACGCTGAACGGCGCCGTGCCGGGCGACCAGCCGGTGCGCACCGGCGAGCGCATCCGGCTGCGGCTGGTCAATGCCGCGGTGGCCCGGATCATGGCGCTCGGCTTCGAGGGCCACCGGCCGGTGGTGGTGGCGATCGACGGCCAGCCCTGCGATCCGCACGAGCCGGACGGGGGCCGCCTGCTGCTCGGCCCGGCGATGCGGATCGACGTCGTCCTCGACCTCGACGGCGAGCCCGGCCGGCGCTACCGAGTGGTCGACGACTTCTACGGCAGCCTCGCCTACACCCTCACCCACCTCGCCTATGACGGGGCGCCGCCGCTGCGCACCGCGCGTGCCGCGCCGCCCGCCCTGCCGCCCAACCCGCTGCCCGAGCCCGACCTCGCCGCCGCCGCGCGGCATGAACTCGTGCTCACCGGCGGGATGATGGGCGGCGGCACGATGGAGGGCGTCGGCGGCATGATGGGGATGAGCCACGGCACCGCCTGGGCGATCAACGGCAGCGCGATGACCGGCGACGGTCACGCTGGCATGCCGCCGCTGCTCACCCTGGCCCACGGCGGAAGCTGCGTCCTCACCCTTCGCAACGACAGCGCCTGGTGGCACCCGATGCACCTCCACGGGATGAGCTTTCGCGTGCTCGCCCGCAACGGGGCCCTGGCTCCGCACCGGCAGTGGGCGGACACGGTCCTGGTGCCGCCGGCGGAAAGCGTCGACATCGCCTTCGTCGCCGACAATCCCGGCGACTGGATGCTGCACTGCCACGTCACCGACCACCAGACCGCCGGCATGATGACCGTGCTGCGCGTCACCTGATCCCGCGACCGCAACCAAGGAGAATGACCATGAGAAAATCGACCCGTCTCGCAGCCCTCGGCGCCGGCCTCGCCCTGCCGGTCGCCGCGGTCGCCGTCATCTTCGCCCTGCGCGGCGAGGCGGCCGCCGACCCGATCCAGGCCACTCTCTACAAGAACCCGCAATGCGCCTGCTGCGAGGGTCATGCGGATCATCTGCGCGCGAACGGGTTCGCGGTCGAGGTGATCGAGAGCCACGACCTCGCCATGATCAGCCGCGACGCCGGCGTGCCGGAAGCCTTCCAGGGCTGCCACACCACGGTGATCGACGGCTACGTCGTCGACGGCCATGTCCCGGCCGACATCGTGCTGCAGATGCTGGCGGAGCGGCCGGCCATCGCCGGCATCACGCTCCCCGGCATGCCGACCGGCTCGCCCGGCATGGGCGGCCCGAAGACCGGGCCATTCACCGTCTACTCAGTCACCGACGCCGACCAAGAGCCGGTCGTATATGCCGTGGAGTGAGCGGCAGACGTGCGGCAGGCGAACGCCATGACGCGGCATGTCCGGGCAGGTGTCGCGATAGCGGACGGGAGCCGGCGACCGACCGGCCGCTCGCGGCGCCGGGTGCTCGGCTTGCTGCTGCTGCCTGCCCTTGGCGGGCTGGCCGGCGTGCTGGCCTGGTGGCTCGCCACCTTGGGGGTCGCGACCGCACCGAGGGCCGGCGCGGCGCCGAATGGCTTCGCGATCCATCCCGAGCCGCGGGCGATGCCGGAGCTGGCGTTCGAGGACGGCGACAGCAACCCGCAGCGCGTGGCCGATTTGCCGGCAAGGTGGTGCTACTGAACTTGTGGGCGACCTGGTGCGTGCCGTGCCGGGAGGAAATGCCCACCCTGGACCGGCTGCAGGCGGCGCTCGGCGGACCGGACTTCGTGGCCATCGCGCTCTCGATCGACCGTGCTGGTCCCGATGTCGTCCGCGCGTTCTTCGACGAGATCGGGATCGCCAGCCTCGACCTCTACATCGACCCGGCCGGCGGCGCGACGGGCGTGCTGGGGGCCGTCGGGCTGCCCACCACACTGCTGATCGGCCGCGACGGCCGCGAAGTCGGGCGGCTGATCGGGCCGGCGGAATGGGACGCGCCGGACATGCTGGCGTTCATCCGCGAAACCATCGGCGGGGAACCGGAAGCGCAATGATCAAGAGCTTGCACATCGAAGGGAGCATTGTCGTGACTCAAATCCAACGGGCTGCCGGAGCACGCGGGCCGCAGGCCGCGAGCATCCTGCCCGCCATCCGCAGCCTTCTCGGCGGCCGCCGGGGCCTGCTTCTCCTGGCCGCCGCCGCCCTGACCGCCGGCGCCGCGTTCAACTGGAGCTGGCTGGTCGCGGCGGGTATCGCCCCGCTGCTGCTGACCGCCCTCCCCTGCGTCGTGATGTGCGGGCTCGGGATGTGCATGATGGGCGGCCGCTCGTGCGCGAAGGACCGCGCAGCGAGCCCCGACGAGCACGATGTGGCCCCAGCGCTCGACGCGGGACATGGCGAGCGGACGCTCCAGGCGCCGCGTCCGCTCGTGATCGATGGCCGCACGGGCGACGCGGTTGTGGCACCGCTGCTGTTCGACGCTGGCGGGCAGACCGCGATGAAGCTCGTGCATCCGACCCCGACCCCTCCACCAGCCGAAAGGAGAACCGGAGATGTTTAAGTCGATTCAGGCGACCGCCCTGGCTGCCGCCCTTCTCGCCGCACCCGTGGCACTGGCGCAAGGCCCCGGCAACGACCGCGACGCCGATGCACCCATGGACTCCGAAATGATGCCCGGGATGACGGACCAGGAAGGCATGGCCGGGATGATGGACCAGGAGGGCATGACCGGAATGATGCCGATGATGCAGCAGATGGGCGAGATGATGCAGACCTGCAACACGATGATGCAGGCCATGATCGACCGCCCCGAGACGCCCGGCACCGAGCCGGGCACGCCTGACGTGAATGGGGAGGACGGCTGATGCGGCCGTCCCGCCCGGGAAAGCCGGTCTGATGTCGCGAGTCCTCATGCGCGCCGTCGCATGGGTTGTCCTGGGGGCGGCTGCCGGTCTGGCAGCCGCCCCTGCGGCGTTCGCCCATTCCCCGGAGGAGCTCGCGGACGCGTACGTCGAGCGCGAGGCCTATTTCGAGGCCCGCGACGAGCCGGCGCCGGCGTTCGCGCTGCGGGATGCCGAAGGCTGGGCCGTCGCCCTCGCCGACTTCCGCGGCACAATGGTGGTGCTGCACTTCATCTACGCCAGCTGTCCCGACGTCTGTCCACTGCATGCGGACCGGATCGCGGACATGCAGGCGATGGTGAACGCCACGCCGATGCTGGACCGCGTGCAGTTCGTCAGCATCACCACCGATCCCACCGCCGACACCCCGGAGGTAATGCGCCGCTACGGCCCGGCCCACGGCCTCGACCCGGCCAACTGGATGTTCCTCACGACGGCGGCGGATCAGCCGGAGGATGCCACGCGCGCGCTGGCCCTTGCGTTCGGCCACCGCTTCGAGGAGACCCCGGACGGCCTCCAGATGCACGGCGTGGTCACCCACGTGATCGACAGGACCGGGCGCTGGCGGGGGAATTTTCACGGGCTGAAGTTCGCCCCGGTCAATCTGGTGACCTTCGTGAACGCCCTGACGAACGACTTCGACCAATCCCACGAACATGCGGACGACAGCTGGTGGGACCAGTTCTGGGACCTGTTCTGATGCACCGGCGCATCGGGGATCGTTTCGCAAACGGCGAGGAAGACTGCGCATGAGCAAGACCAAGAGTTTCATCACCCGCAAGGCGGCCGTCATGGTCGTCGGCGGTGCCATTGCGGCGACGGTACTGCTGGCCGGTCCGGGCCTCCGCGGCACGCCGGTGGCGCAGGCCCAGGAGATGTCGCAGGAGGAGTTCGAGACCCGGGTGCGCGATTACCTGATGGCCCATCCTGAGGTGATCCTGGAGGCGGTGCAGGGCCTGCAGGCCCGCCAGGAGCAGGACGCGGCGCAGGCCGCGCAGGCCGCGATCGGCGACCGGGCGGACGACCTCCTTCATGATCCGGACAGCCCGGTCGCCGGCAACCCGGACGGCGACGTCACCCTGGTCGAGTTCTTCGACTACAACTGCCCCTATTGCCGCCAGGTGGCGCCGGTAATGGCCGAGGCGATGGCGGCCGACCCGGAGCTGCGCGTGGTCTACAAGGAGTTCCCGATCCTCGGCGAAGGCTCCGACTTCGCCGCCAGGGCGGCGCTGGCCGCCGACCGGCAGGGCCGCTATCTCGCCTTCCACGAGGCGATGATGGCGCATCAGGGGACGGTCGACCGCAACGTGACCCTCGTGCTCGCCGAGGACGTCGGCCTCGACCTGGAGCGGCTGGAGGCCGACATGGCCGACCCGGCGATCCGGGCGGCGATCAACCGCACCTACGAGCTCGCCGGGGCGCTGCAGATCAACGGCACGCCAGGCTTCGTCGTCGGCGATACCATCATTCCCGGCGCCGTCGACCTCGCGACCCTGCAAGCGGCGATAGGGCAAGCGCGCGAGGCACAATAGGAGCGATGGAGAGACCCGGAATGCGTGTTGGACTTCACCTTGACGACCGCCTGATGTCGGGCGCTGACGGCATTGGCCGCCGCCGCTTTGCCGGGTTGCTCGCCTCGGCCGCAGGGCTGCCATTGCTTGGCGGCCTTGGCTTCGGCCGTGCCGCGATGGCCGCCGATGTGCCGTTGTCGCCGCCCACGCGGACCTATCCGCTGTTCGAGGAAGCCGTGTCGCGCGTCGTTCCCGAAGCCGGGTTCCAGAGCGGAATCGCTTTCGGCGACAGCATCTTGCGGCTGCTCCGCCATGGCGTCATCGATCGCGGCAAGCTGTTCGCCCTCTATGGCACGAGCGGCGGCTTGCCTGCCGAGCTCGCCCGGGCTCTCCAGCAGCGGTCCCCGCAGAAGCTCCTGCTCACGGCCGCCAATGCGGGGTACGCCGTGAACCTGCTGTGGCCGATCGGCCTCGCCACCGCCATGGCCGCCAACGTGGAGAGCCCGCTGAACGGCGAGTCCCTCTACCACTTCGCGTCCACCGGTGGCTGGACCTTGGGACGGGAGCCGAATGGCGGCGCCTATTTCAGCCGGTATCCTATCGTCGACCTGACCGAGGACGCGGAAGCGCTCGTCGTTCGCATCGCGAAATCGACCCACCGGCCGTGCTGCAACAACTCGACCTTCTTCCAGGACTGCAACCACGGCTCGGCCCTGCTCGGCCTGCTGCAGCTCGGGGCATCCCAAGGCCTGGGCCAGGACGAGCTGTACCGCGAGGCTCTTGCATTCAACTCGTTCTGGTTTCCGCAATACTACATCCGGACGGCGCTCTACTTTAAGATCGCGAAATGGACGGACTGGAACGACGTCGATCCGCGGGTCGTCCTGGGCTACGACTATTCAGCTGGCGGGCCGTGGCAGGAAAACGTCGGCTCCCCGATCGCGGCGATCCAGGGCCTCATCCCCGAAGAGCCCGACGGCAGCGCCGCGTGCGCGCTGTGACCGGCGCCGTCCTGAGAATCCTGTTTGGAGGCTAGCGATGCGGACATTGCGCATGGTTGCGGTTCTGGCGGCGCTCGCGATATCCCTGGCCGCGGCGGGCCACTCCGCCATGGCCGAGCAGACCCCGGCGATGACCGATCGCTTCGAGGAGCTGAGCACCAACGGCAACAGCAACTGTTCGGCCGGATTCACGGACGCAATCGCCACCATGCCTGCGATGTCGATGTTGCAGGGATCATGCTGCAGTCCCATGGACCTGCACCGCTATCTGGAGCAGGTGGCGGCTTTGGCCGGATACCGCGATGTCGCGGCGATCCCGCCCGATCCCTACAATATTCCCGCCGGCCAGGCGCACCGGCTGATGCAGTACGAGGACCTGGAGCTCCGTCCGGACGAGCAGAGCGCATACCAGTATGCGATGGAGAAATCCGACGAGAAGGGCCCCTGCTGCTGCCAGTGCTGGCGCTGGCGGGTCTATGGCGGCCTGGCCAAGTACCTGATCCGCGAGCACGGCTACACCGGCGACCAGATCGTCGAGGTCTGGAACCTGTCCAACGGTTGCGGCGGCGGCAGCGGGCACGTGCACCACTGACGACGGAAGCCGCTCTACCCGCGCCGCGAGGTGAGATACTTGATCAGAGCTACGATGCCGAGGGCAAGCAGGATCAGGACAAGCAGCCCGATCACCCACATTCCCCAGCCCATTCCTTGCATTCCATCCATCATTGGTTGGCCTTCTCGCGCTGCCTTGCGACGCATTGGGCCGCCTTGCGACGCATTTCCGCCTTGACGCAGATCAAGTTTCCGGCCAGCGGCCGGACCGACAGTCACCGTAAACCCGCGCCGTCGCGGGAACGAGTCAATCCGGGAGGTGTGACATGGAGCAATGGCTCCGGCTCGACCAGCAGCCGACCCTGCGGGAGATGCTCGACGACCCGCTGGTGATCGCCCTGATGGACCGCGACCGGGTGACCCGGCACGAGGTCGAGGCACTGATGCGCGGATTGCGCACCCGGCACGGCGTCCGGTCGGCGACGCCCGTCGCGCCGGCGCCGGCACGCCGGCGGCTCCTCCCCTGCGGCTAGCCCGTCAGGGATCCGACTCGGCCCGGTCGGAGATCAGGATCTCGTAGATCCCGGCGACCCGGCCGTCGCTGGCCGGCTCGTCCCCGCTGTCATGGTGCAGCCCGCTGCCGTCGCTCTCCACCGACACCCACGCCACCGCCAGCTCCAGCTCGGCTTCCGTCGGGTTGATCGCCAGGACGGCCGAGATCTTCCACGGCGCGATGCTGCCGGTGGTCCGCACCACCGCGTCATAGTCGAGCCGGCGGCGGTGCTGGTCTTTCAGGTCGCTCGACGGCATCGGCGTGCTCCTGTCCTACGAGCTCGCCGGGGCGCTGCAGATCAACGGCACGCCAGGCTTCGTCGTCGGCGATACCATCATTCCCGGCGCCGTCGACCTCGCCTCCCTGCAGGGCGCGATCAGCCAGGCGCGCGAGGCGCAGTAGGACGGGCGGACGGGCGGACGGGCGGACGGCCATGCCGGAAATCTCGAACATCGGCATCCTGACCGCTTCCTGGCCGGAGCGATCTCGTTCCTCTCGCCATGTGTGTTGCCGCTGATCCCCGGCTACGTGTCCTATGTGGCCAGCAATGTCGCCACGTCCAGGCCGGCGGACGGGGGCGGTCCTTCCGCTACCGGCGATCGGGCTGAGCTGCTGCCTGGTGCTCGGCTTCTCCACGGTGTTCGGCGTGCTGGGGCGACCGCCACCGCGCTCGGCCAGCTCCTGATCCGCTATCGCTACGAGCTCAACCTCGCCGGCGGCCGCATCGTCGTCCTGTTCGGGCTGTTCGTCGTGCATGAGCAGCCGTCGCGTCGAGGTGTCCGCGCGCGTCGCCCCTTCCGATCGCCGATCGGCTCAGTCCCCCCGCAGCGCATCGATGATCGGACATTTGGGCACGGCATCCCCGCTGCACTTTTCGGAGATCCGGGTGAGCGTGCGTTCCAGCCGGCGGAGGTCGGCGATCTTCCGGCGAACCGCCTGACGGTGGGCGACCGTCAGGTCGCGGACCTCGCCGCAGGTGTAGCGGTGGGAGTCGACAAGCGAGAGCAGGCTCTTCAGCTCCTCGATGCTGAAACCGAGCTCCCGCGCCCGCATGATGAAGCGGAGCCGCGCGGCGTGGTCCTCGTCATAGACGCGGTGACCGGCCGCGGTCCGCGGCGGCCCAGGCATCAGGCCGATCGTCTCGTAGTAGCGGATCGTCTCTAGATTGCAGCCGGTCCGGCGCGCCAGTTCGGCCCGGCGCAACCCCTTCCCGGGAACGTGATCGCTCATGGCCCGAGATTCCTCTTGATCCTGTAGTTGCTACAGACCTTAGAAAGCGAGGATGTCAATCGCAAGAGGAGCCATCTGCCGATGACCCGTTCCGACGTCTCGGTCCGGCAGGGCGTTGGACGGCCGGTCGTCGGCGGCGCCCGGCTTGCGGCCGCCGGCGGCATCCTGGGCGCACTGGCGGCGACCGCCTGCTGCATCGTGCCGCTCGTCCTCTTCACGCTGGGCGCCGGCGGGATCTGGGTCGGCCGCCTAGCCTCGCTGGCGCCCTACCAGCCCTATTTCATCGGCTTTGCACTGGTGTCGATCGGGTTCGGCTTCTGGCAGGTCTACGGCCGATCGAAGGCGGCCTGTACCGATGGCGCCGCGTGCGCCCGGCCGCTGCCGCGGCGGCTGGTCAAGGCCGCGCTGTGCTCGGCGACGGTCCTGGTGCTGGCCGCGATCCTCTACCCCTATGTCGTCCCTTACATTCTCTGAGAACCGGAGGCCACGCCGATGAAACGATCCCTCTTCGCCTTCGCCCTGGTCGCGACCCTGGCACCGCCCGCGTTCGCCGGGCAGATGCAAACGATCGCGCTGTTCATCCCCGCGATGTCGGGCTGTCCGAGCTGCCCGTTCATCGTCCAGTCGGTGCTGGGCGAGGTCGACGGCGTCAGCCGGGTCGAGACCGTATATGAAACCGGCATCGCGACCGTCGTCTACGACGATGAGCAAGCGAGCCTCGACGATTTCAGCGGGGCGCTCGCGGAATACGGCTACGACATCGAACTGGTCACGCCGGTGAGATGAGGATGGCGCACGGAGACGAGCCGGAGGATGAGCGCCCTCCAACGGGCATGATCGCGCTCAGCATCGGCGCAATGGCGCTTTGCTGCCTGGGCGCGCCGATCCTGCTGGGCATCGGCGGCGCCGGGCTGGCGGCGCTGGTCTTCGACAACCTGTGGTGGCTGGGGCTGGGTGTCGCGCTGCTGGCGCCGGTCATCGTGGGTGGTCGGATGCGCCGCCGGAACGCTTTCGGGAGAGCATCTCCCGATGAATGATCGCAGGCTGCTGCGGATCGGGCTGATCGGATCCGCCATCGCCGCATTGTGCTGTTTCACCCCGGTCCTGGTTGTGCTCGTGGGCTTCGCCGGCCTGTCGGCGATCGTCGGCTGGCTGGATTACGGGCTGTTCCCGATCCTCTTCGCCGGCATGGGACTGGTTGCCTACGCGCTGTTCCTGAGGTCGGGCCGGAGCGGCCCGTCGCCGACGGGCGCGATCGTGCTCGCCGTCGTCGGGCTCTCAGCGGCGCTGTTCTGGCTGGAGTTCAGATTCTCGCTGTGGCTTGCGATCGTGGCCGCCGTCACCGTGGCGGCCTACGCCTACTACCTGCGGCGGACGCAACGGCACGTCCAGCCGGGCAGCCTCTAAGGAAATGAGCAATGGATGAGTCATGCTGCGTGCCGCCGCGTTCCAGCCGCCGCTTCGACGTCGCCGTGGTGGGCGCCGGCTCGGCGGGTTTCTCCGCCGCCATCACGGCCGCGGAACAAGGCGCACAGGTCGCCCTCATCGGCCATGGCACCATCGGCGGAACCTGCGTGAACATCGGTTGCGTGCCATCGAAGACCATGATTCGCGCCGCGGAGGCCCTGCATGCTGCGCGGGCGGCAAGCCGCTTCCCCGGCCTTGCCGGCGAGGCGCATGTCACCGACTGGCGCCGCCTGGTCGCCGCCAAGGACGACCTCGTCTCCACCCTCCGGCAGAAGAAATATGTCGACCTGCTGCCGGCCTATGACGGGGTCGCGTATCTCGAGGGTCCGGCGCGGCTGAGCGGCACCGGCATCGCGGCGGTGAACGGCGAGGCCGTCCGATCGGACCGGATCATCATCGCAACCGGCGCGTCGCCGGCGCTTCCCGATATTCCCGGCGTTGCCGACGTGCCTTATCTCACCAGCACCACGGCGCTGGAGCTGACCGCGCTGCCCCGCTCGCTGATCGTGGTCGGCGGTGGCTATATCGGCTGCGAGCTGGCGCAGATGCTCGCACGGGCCGGTGTCGCCGTGACCCTCGTGACCCGCAGCCGCCTGTTGCCCGAGGCCGAGCCGGAGGTCGCCGAGGCTCTGACCGGCTTCCTGCGGGATGAGGGCATCGCGGTCCGCACCGGGCTCCAATACCGGCGCGTGGAGCATGCGGCCGCCGGCATTGCCATGGTCATCGAGGCCGACGGGGCCGCGGAGACCGTCAGCGCCGAACAGCTCCTGCTGGCAACCGGCCGGGCGCCCAACACCGGCGGCCTCGGATTGCAGGGGGCGGGCGTTCGGGTGTCCGCAAGCGGCGCCGTCATCGTCGACGACAGGATGCGCACGACCAAAGCCGGAGTCTACGCGGCGGGCGACGTCACCGGAACCGATCAGTTCGTCTACATGGCGGCCTATGGCGCAAAGCTTGCCGCGCTCAATGCGCTGAACGGCAACCGCCTCGTCTACGACAATGCGGCCATGCCCTGGGTCGTCTTCACCGATCCCCAGGTGGCCGGCGTCGGTCTCACCGAGGCTGCCGCCAGGATAGAGGGGCTCGAGACCAAGACCTCGGTCGTACCGCTCGACCAGGTGCCGCGCGCGCTGGCGGCACGCGACACGCGGGGCCTGATCAAGCTGGTGGCGGATGCGAAGACCGATCGGCTGCTCGGCGGGCAGATCCTGGCACCCGAAGGCGCCGACAGCATCCAGACGCTGGCGCTCGCGTTGAAGCACCACATGACGGCGAAGGACCTGGGCGAGACGATCTTCCCCTATCTGACCACGGTCGAGGGCCTGAAGCTCGCGGCCCTGGGGTTCGTCATGGACGTGACCAAGCTGTCGTGCTGCGCGGGGTGATGTGCAGATTCCGGTCCCGGGCGCTCGTCGTGAGGCCAAGGCAAGCATGGGACCGGTCATCGTGATGGAATTCGGGGTCCTCAACCTCGTGGTGATCCCCGCGGCGCTCGGCCTGCTGGGCTTCATCGAGCCCTGCTCGATCGGGTCGAGCCTCATCTTCGTCAAGTATCTGGAGGGCAAGGAGTCGGCGCGGAAGCTGGCCGAGACCATGCTGTTTGCTGCAACGCGCGCGCTGTTCATCGGCGCGTTGGGCATCCTGGCGGTGGTGCTGGGCACGGCCTTTCTCGGGTTGCAGCAAGGGGCGTGGATTCTGCTGGGCGCGGTCTACGTCGCCATAGGCGTCGCCTATGCCTCGGGGCGGGCCCGCGGGCTGATGCTGTCGATCGGACCGAGCCTCGGCAAGCTCGCGGGCCGGCATGGATCGGTCAGCCTCGGCATGCTGTTCGGCCTCAACATCCCAGCCTGCGCGGCGCCGCTGCTGCTGGTCCTGCTCGGCGGCGCGGCGGCCGGCGGCGCCACCGGTGCAACGCTCATCGGCGGCTTCGTCTCCCTCGCCGTATTCGGCCTCGCGCTGTCGTTGCCGCTTGTCCTGGCCGTGCTGTTCGCGCCGGCGCGGGCAGCGCTCGACTGGCTGGCCGGTCTCTCCGGCCGCATCCCGCTGTGGACCGGCGTCGTGCTCGTGGTGCTCGGCCTGTGGTCGATCGGGTTCGGCCTCTTCGTTACCCCCGAGCCGGCGTGACGTAGGCGAGTCTTCTGCAACGGGTCGCGCAGGCATCATCGCGATGCCGACGCCGGGGCGCCCGCGCCGGCGCCTTCAGCGGTCGTCCAGCATCTTGATGAGCGGCAGGTAGCCGCGGTCGGCCAGGCGCTCCGATGCCGGCTTGAGGTAGGCCGGATCGAGCGTGATCCCGAGCCCCTCGACCAGCCAGTTCATGCAGTTGAACAGCGCGGTCACCGCGACGAGGTGATAGAGCGCCGTGTCGTCCCAGCCGGCGGCGAAGACCGCGTCGGCATCGGCCTTCGTCATGCCGTTGGGCTGGCGCGCGAGCCGTCAGGGCGGTACCGACGACGAGCGAGACCCAAGCCGACCGGCGAACGACCTGGCGTCCCACCGCCAGGTCGCCCAGGCGCCGCAAACGACCATTGTAGCGCATTGCCAATCGGTACCCGTCTCGCCGCAAATACTCGTGCGACAGCCCGAGCGCTCAAGCAAGATGATACAACCAAGTCTGAGTGCACTCACATCGCCGTGAGAAAATATTACCGGATCCACTCCGGAAGTGAACGAGCACTTCGTTTGGAACGATTTCAAAATCTGGCCAGGTCTGCAACGCGCCGTTGTTCAGGCAATGTTGATTTGAAAGAGGTCTATTTGGCGTATAAGCCAGTTGACGGCGTCGCTGAACCACAGAGGCACACGGGAGTCAGGAAGAAAAACATGGCAATGAAGCGTCTGATTTCAGCTGCCGTCGCTGGGGCGATGATGCTCGGGCCCGCAGCCGCGGCGGATTTGGCGGCCGGAATGCTGGCCTTCGATCAGGGCGACTACCCGGGCGCCCTTGCCGAATGGACTCCGCTTGCAGATTCCGGGGATGCAACGGCGCAGAGCCTGCTCGCGCTGCTGTACCGGACCGGCGAGGGCGTCCGACGCGACGCGACGACGGCGGCGATCTGGTATCGGCGGGCGGCGATGCAGGGGCATCCCTACGCGCAATACAATCTCGGCGAGATGTATCGCGCAGGCGACGGCGTCCCCCAGGACCTCGTCCAGGCTTATGTCTGGTTTGCGCTGGCCGCGCAGCAGATTCCGCCGGGAGCCGACGGAACCAGCAGCGCATCACGGGCGCGCGATGCCGTCGGTGCGCGGCTGAGCGCGCCATTGCGCCGGGCCGCGCAAGATCAAATAGACATTTTTCTGCCTTCCTCTGAGTAGAGCGCGAGCTGACCATGAATCGCGTCGGCGGGCCTCGCTCTATTTTGGCTGGATCACAAATTTGGGAACAGGGCGGGTAAAGCAGTCAACACAACGTGAGCAAACGAGATTGGCCCGGACTACGCCGGGATGCTCAGGTTAGGAGGTGCATGTCGCATGGGTATGACGGCCTCCGCCCTTGCCAGCAACACCGGCTGCCGTCGTCCTGGCGCGATGAACAAGAATGGCCAAGGACGGATCATGAAAAGCACGGCAGTCCATGCCCTAACCCTGAGTGTGCTGCTTGTCGGCTCGGCCGGTTCCGCCATGGCGGACGGTGATCCGGTTCGCGGCGAGGAGCTGTTCCGCCAATGCATGGCGTGCCACTCGCTGAACGAGGGCGAAAACCGCGTCGGGCCGTCGCTCTACGGGATGTTCGGTCGCGAGGCCGGGACCGTCGACCGCTACAACTATACGCCGGCCATGCGCGACTCCGGGATCGTCTGGACAGCCGACACCCTGGACGCACATCTGGCCGATCCACGCGGCTTCATCCCGGGGAACCGGATGGGCATGACCTTTCCGCGCGGCGTGTCCGATGCCCAGGATCGTGCGGACCTGATCTCCTATCTCGAGCAGGCGACCGCTCCCCAGTGATCCTGTTGGCCGCGGGCTGTGGCCGGCGGCGGAAACGGTTCCGCGGATGGGGCAACACAGTAGAGAGGAAGATCTGCCGTCACACAGAATCCACTCACACGCTTGTGTGCGGAGTTTACGCGCAAGTATCGCCCAGGCGGAATAGAGTGTGGCTGACAGTGTTGAAATCCTGGTACTCGACCTGCAGTGGATCTGCACTGGCGCATTGCGGGTTGGCGTTGAGCTCGCAGTTGGCGTGCATTTTGTCCGGGAGACGATCTGAATGTCGTACAAATCCCTGTTGAGATCGACCACTGCACTGCCGTCGGTCGTGGGCATCGGTCTCGCGTTCGGCGGCTATGCGCTTGCCGGTCTTCCGAGCAACACGACCGATCGGGGCGGCGCCAATCCCGAGGCTCTGCCGGGTGTTCAACTGGCTCAGGCGACGCCCTGCGGAGTCGTTGGCGACGACGGCGTCGAGTGTTTCGTGCCGCGGCTGCGCGAGGCGGCGGAGGCCAATCCCGACGCGGCCGCGGGCGGATCACCCTGCAATCCGTGCAACCCCTGCGCCGGCGGCGCTGTCATCGAGCTCACGCCGGAGGAGGCCGCGGAGGCTTACGCGTGCGCTCGCGAGCTGTTGCAGGAGGCCTATCGGGTCTCCGGCGATCCGGTCGCCGACGCCTATGCCGACTGGGATCTCTATAACACCGCGCCCTATCTCTCGGCGCTCCATGGTTCGCGCTACGTCAACAACTACGGCAACGCTCCCGCCGAGAGTTACGGCGATTGGGAAGACGGCGGTCCGATGCCGGTCGGCGCCATCCTGGCCAAGGACAGCTTCGTCGTCGGCGGCGACGGGACAGTCGGACTTGGGCCGCTGTTCCTGATGGAGAAGATGGATGCCGGGTTCCATCCGGACAGCGACGACTGGAAGTACTCGATGATCCTCCCGGACGGAAACCTGTTCGGGGTGACGAACGGAGTGAACTCGAACGCGGTCGAATTCTGCGCCGGATGCCACGTCGTCGCACCGGTTGATCACATGTACTTTCTGCCGCCGGAGTTCCGCGTCGGAGGGAATTGAAGCCAGGCCGCAGCCCGCTGGGATGCCTTGGCCGGGGCGCCGATTTGAGGGTGTGGTTTGACCGGGGGACCGCCGCGAGAGTGACATGCAGACAGTGATGGGCTACGCACAGCGAAGCGCCTCCATCGATCCAGGGCCGCCGGCTCCGGGCTGGATCCTGGATCGTTCCTCGGTCAATCTGAATGCGATGACGCCCGACGCTGTCGATAGCATGGCGGCGGCGGGCGCCGAGGTCTGCGAGTGGGAGCGGGTCCTGGCACGGACCGGGGACAACGTCGTCGGCGAGCTGTTGCGGTCGCAGGGCGCGTTCCGGGAGTGGGAGCTGGTCCCGAAGGGCGGCGTCTACGACCCGATAAGTCACGGGCAGTACTTCTACCATGCCCATCCCAAGTCTGAGCGTGTCCCTGGCGAGCATGGCCACTTTCATACCTTCGTGCGCGGCGAGCCATACGACCCGACATCCGTGACCGAAACCGCCGGGCCGGCGTCATGTCGGGCCCCGGGTCCGCTCTGCCACCTGATCGGTGTCTCGATGGACCGGGATGGCCGGCTGATGCGCTTGTTCACCACCAACCGCTGGGTCACCGGCGAGGCGTGGCAATCGGCCGACGAGGTGATCGCCAAGCTCGACTGGTTCAGCATCGGCCTGGCGCGGCCGTCCTGGCCGACAAACCGCTGGCTGACGGCCGTGATCCAGCTGTTCCGCCCCCAGATCGAGATCCTGATCCGGGCGCGGGACGAGGTCGTGGCCGCCTGGCAGGCCGCCCATCCCGACCGCGATGTGTTCGAGGACCGCGCCCTCAACGTGACGTCGGAGATGTCGGTCACGGCGATGGAGCAGATCGAGGCTGTCGCGAAGGCCAAGGGCCATCGCGTTTGAATGGGCATCACCTGGCGTGCGGCGAGGCTGAAGGCGGGCTTGGCGATCTGTTTTTGGCTGATCGCCTGGCCGGCTTCGGAACAGCTCGGCAGAGCCCCGGCGTCACCAGCCGATGCCGTGCCGGATCCGGACCTCCTGCCGGGGACGCTGTTCCGGGATCGCACGGCGGCGGGTGACGACTGCCCGTTCTGCCCGTCGATGATCGCGGTCCCCGCGGGCGACTTCCTGATGGGCTCGCCATCGGACGAGCCGGGACGGCACGGCAACGAGGGGCCGCAGCACACCGTGCGCCTTGCCCGGTCCTTTGCGCTTGGCGTCCATGAGGTCACCTTCGACCAATGGGATGCCTGCGTGCGCGCCGGCGGGTGCCTTGACGCCGCTGCGGACGAAGGCTGGGGCCGCGGCGATCGTCCCGTGATCAACGTGGCCTGGAGCGACGCCCAGGACTATGTGCGCTGGCTGTCTGCCCTCACCGGGCAAACCTATCGGCTGCCGAGCGAGGCGGAATGGGAGTACGCTGCCCGCGCCGGGACCACGACCGCCTACTACTGGGGCGACCGCCAGGGGTCCGGCCACGCCGTCTGCGAGCGCTGCGGCAGCGAGTGGGACAATCGCGGCACGGCGCCGACCGGGAGCTTTCCGCCGAACCCGTTCGGCCTTCATGACATGGCGGGCAATGCCTGGGAGTGGACCGAGGACTGCTGGAACCCCGACTACACCGGCGCGCCGGCCGACGGCTCGCCCTGGCTTGCCGGCGACTGCGACGGACGGGTGATGCGCGGCGGCGCCTGGTTCAGCTTCCCCCGCAACATCCGATCGGCGATCCGCATGCGCGGCGTGATCGACAATCGCTATCTGAGCAAGGGGTTCCGCGTCGTGCGCGTGCTGTAACCGGCCGATCCTCTTGTTGGTAGTGCGGCAGACGGGTCATGGGCCTTCTACGGCCTGAACTCCTCAGGCATGAAATAGAGGAAGTCCCGATCGGCCACTGCGGCATGGCATGCCTTGCAGTTCTCGACGTTCTCCGCGCCCTGTCCGTTGCTGGTGCCGAAGACGGTGCCGTCGGGCAGGATCATCGTGTAGCGCCAGTCGCCTCCGTCGGGGTCGTAGCCAGGCGCCATCTTCTCCATGATCATCAGCGGGCCGGGGAACATGCGGCCATCGTCCATGACCGTGAATGCGTCCTTGGCGACAATGGTGCCGGTTGCCAGCGGCAGGCCCGCGCCGAACAGGCCGTAGTCGGGGTTGTTCGCGTAGTTGTTGACGTAGCGGTTGCCGTGCAGTGCGGACAGGTAGGGCGCGGTGTTGAACCTCGGCCAGTCGAGATAGGCTTCGGCCACCGGGTCGCCCGTGATCCGGTAGCGGGCCAGCATCTTATCCACGAGCTCGCCGTAGACCGCCTCCGCGGCGGCGGCGTCGAGCTGCCTGGGATTGGGAAGCGTCAGATGTCCGGTCAGCCACGGCTCAAGTTGATCGTCCTGACCCGCCTGCTGCGCCCCGACGCCAATCGACAAGCCCGCCAGGGCGATGCCGGACGCCCAAGCTGCGGCCCGGATAGCGCCGTGCCGACGCCGCTCCGGGGTGCGAGGGTGCTCTTGGTCAGGAGCCTTCATTGACCGCGCGCCAATGCGCGACGAATCGCGTTTACGCAGTCGTCCACGATCGCCTCGCAGCGCACGATCAGATTGATCACGCGCTTCGGGCGACGGACGATAAGAACGAATACGGCTATCGCAGCGAGGCTCCCGCCCGCGATCGCGCTCATCAAGAGCCACGGATATGACCGCGCGGCGGCGGTGACGCATACCGACGCCGCACGATGAGCAGCGACGCCCTGCTGACGCAGGCGATCCACGATCGAGTCCGAGCCGGCGGAGAAGAACATGCCCTGTATCGGGTCGGAAACCAGGGGCACTCCCATCGGCCCGACGATGGCGCGCACCTCACGCTGCGTGTTCATGCCGACGACTTGGCCGCAGACGTTGACCAGCGGACCCCCGCTGTTGCCCGGATTGATCGGCACCGTGTGCTGGATGATGGAAATGGTCGAGCCGTCGTCGCTCCACCGTCCGTTGAACTGACGGCTGACGGTGCCGCTGACGAAGCTCACCATCATGGTCGGGCCCAGGCGATCCCCAGCGCCGGGAAACCCGAGCCCGAACGCGGCGCTTCCGACATCCAGGTGCGACGACACGGCGAAGGTCAGCACAGGCCGGCTCACGTCGGGCGACCGGAGCAATGCAAGATCGACATCCGGCCAATCGGCAACAATCTCCGCGGGGTGCCGAACCTCCTGCCCTCCCTCGGCAAGGACAACCTCCAGTCGCCCTCCCCGCTCGGCAACCCGTGCGACCACGTGATGATTGGTGACAATGAAGCCGCCGCCGGCGACTACGAAGCCGGTGCCGCTCGCGGTGCCGCCAGGATCCATCGCGAAGACCCGGAGCACCGCGGGCTCGACCAGGCGCGCAATGTCGGGAGGTGCCAAGGGCTGTGCATGGGCATCTGCCGCGACCATCATCGCAGCCCCGACGAGGCCAAGTGCCAGATTGGGAGGCCGCGGGTGGTTGTCACGCTCTTTCACGATCACCTGCCCAAGTTGCGTAAGTGCTCCTGATTAGAGGTGGAAGTGCGACTCAATTCGGGAAAGACACGATTATTCACGATGTAGAGACGACCGATTGAGGTGCTGCCTACGTTCAGGCAAGAATGGCAAGCATCGTCAGGTAGTTCTTGGCGACGGACACATCCAATCGGAACTCCCGGTTGGCTGAGCACTTGCTCAAGTTGCTCCATCGAGCGGTCAGCATCTTTTCTCGCGCGCTGTTTTTCTGTCGTCGCGATGCTTTGCGCGTTCCGAGGGCCCGGACAGCGTTCGTCATCGATCTGAGCTCGATGTTGGGACCCGCGCCGAATTGGATGCCCCGCGTGGCGCGACCCCGCGGGAACCGCCCTCCCTTACGCCGCGGCCCGAATGGCATCGAGCGTTTGATCGGTCGTCCAGACGGCATTCGCGATTATGCGGAAGTTGATCAGCGACGCGAGATAGCCATCACCTTCCAGAAGCTTCACACTGGCGGGGGCTGCCCATCCTGAGAATGTCGGCTAAGAGAGCCGAAGAAAACTCACGCGACAGGAGAATTCCATGACCGACGCGCAAGATTATGATCTGATAGTGATCGGGGCAGGAACCAGTGGCAACGGCGTTGCCCGGATGGCAGCGGCAGCCGGCTGGAAAGTCGCCAGCATTGACGGTATGCCCTACGGGGGCACCTGTGCTTTACGCGGTTGCGACCCCAAGAAAATGCTCATCGCCGTCACCGAAGGCATGGATTGGGCGCATAATTTAAAGGGCAAAGGGCTCCAAGCCCAAACGTCGATCAACTGGCCCGATATGATCGCGTTCAAGGAGACATTCACCGGTGTCATGCCGTCAAGGATCGAAGCCGGGCTGAAGAAGGCCGGTATTTCCACGCTGCACGGCGAGGCGCACTTCACCAGCCCGGGTACCGTCGAAGTCGACGGAACACCGCTGCGAGGGAAGCATTTCCACATTGCTACCGGCGCGCGGCCGATGACGCTGAACATTCCCGGAGAAGACCTGCTGATCACCAGCACCGACTTTCTCGAACTACCCGAAAAGCCCGAGAGAATAGTCTTTGTCGGCGGCGGCTTCATCGCCATGGAATTCGCCCATATTTCCAAGCGGGCGGGCGCCAGGGAAGTCACGGTCCTGGAAATGGCCAAGCGCCCGCTGGGTAATTTCGATCCAGATTTGGTTGATGTTCTGGCCGAGGCCACGATCGAGATGGGGATTAACCTGCAGACCGAGGCCAAGGTTCTTAAGATCGAGAAAACCGGCAAGGGCTTTGCCGTGGCCTTTGAAACACCTTCTGGCGTGAAGACCATAAGGTGCGATCTTGTCGTTCATGGCACCGGTCGGGTACCGAACATTGACTATCTGAACCTTGCTGCGGCGGGCGTGGAAAGCGGCCGGCGCGGGATCAAGGTCAGCCCTTACATGCGCACCACCAACCCAAACATCTTTGCCGCCGGCGACTGCGCCGACAGCGGCCCAAACCTGACGCCAGTGTCGGCCTATGAGGGACGGGTTGCTGGCAAGAACCTGCTGACTGGAAAGGATGAGCACGCGGTGAACTACCCGCCGATTCCGAGCGTCGTTTTCACACTGCCCATGGTGGCCACCGTCGGGCTCTCCGAAGCGGCTGCGCGCGAGAAGGGCCTGAAATTCGACGTCAAATTCGAGAAGACCGGTGACTGGTATTCTTCGATGCGGGTTGGAGCGGTCAGAACCGCCTACAAGGTTCTCGTAGAGCGGGGGACAGGCGTGATCCTTGGGGCGCATCTGATTGGTCCCGGCGCCGAGGAACAGATCAACCTGTTCGCGATGGCGATGGGAGCGGGCCTGACTGCCAACAAGATCAAGGGTATCATCTTCGCCTATCCGAGCTACGCCTCAGACATCGGCTCGATGGTTTAGCCCAAACTTAGAAGCTCGCGGTCAAAATCCGTTTAGTCAACGCTCCTCTTGCCCGGCCGGTGATTGAAAGAATTGTCAATCCGAGGAGCCTATCGATGAGCCGGTTCACTGGCGTTCGCGCTTGCATCTTCGACGCTTAAGGGCACGGTGTTTGACTTCACCTCGGCAGCTGCACGCTGCCCCGATATTCCGGAGGACCGTCGCGTCGCCCTGACAAAACTGTGGCGCGACAAGCAGCTTCAATATACTTGGCAGCAGACGCTCCAGGGTCGCTATGTCGATTTCTGGCAGGTCACCGGCGATGGCTTTGGATTTCGCCCTCGAGAGTCCACGTTCGCGCGAAACGTTGTTGGAGCTCCATCGGTAAGCGTCCGGTCTGACCGACCTTGTGCCGGTGACTTCGATCCCGCTTGTTTGCGCTGATAGCGGGCGATGGTGTCCGCTATCGATAGTGGACACCAAGGGGCCATCGATGGCGCGGCGTCAGCGTCGGTTCTGGTCGGACGAGGAGAAGCGGCGGATCGTGGCGCAGGCGCGGCTTCCGGGCGTCTCGGTCTGGCAGGTGGCGAGGCGCTACGACGTGAATGCCAACCCTGGTGTTCAAGTGGCTGCGCGATCCCCGCTTCGAGCCGGCAGACGAGGGCGGCAGTCGGTTCTTTCACGATCACCTGCCCCAGTTGCGTAAGTGCTCCCGATTAGAGGTGGAAGTGAGGCTCGATTAGTGAGAGACACGATTATTCACGATGTAGAGACGACCGATTGAGGTGCTGCCTACGCTCAGGCAAGAATGGCAAACATCCTCAGGTAGTGCTTGGCGACGGACGCATCCAATCGGAATTCCCGGTTAGCTGAGCATTTTCTCAAGTCGATCCATCGAGCGGTGAGCATCTTTTCTCGCGCGCTGTTTTTCTGTCGTCGTGATATTTTGCGCGTTCCGAGGGCCCGGACAGCGTTCGTCATCGATCTGAGCTCGATGTTGGGACCCACGCCGAATTGGATGCTCCGCGTGGCGCGACCCCGCGGGAACCGCCCTCCCTTACGCCGCGGCCCGAATGGCATCGAGCGCTTGATCGGTCGTCCAGACGGCATTCGCGATCATGCGGAAGTTGATCAGCGACGCGAGATAGCCGTCGCCTTCAGGAAGCTTCGCTCCGGCCGTTGCGTCGCGGACGACGGCGATTTCGAACCCGCTCTCGAGCAACGCGCGCAGGTGACTCTCGACACAGAGGTTGGACGACATGCCCGCCAGGATGATCTGGTTCACTTGGCGCTTGCCCAGCTGCAGCACCAGGTCGTTGGTCTCCGGCCCGTAGACCTTGTGCGGCGAGACCACGACCGTGCTGCCGTCCTCGATGTACGGCTTGAACTGGGGCATCCAGTCGGCGCCGGAGCCCTCGAACCCCGCGAGATCGAGCGGACCGGCCCGGTCGAACATCCTGATGTGGTGCATGACCTTCTCGAGCGCGCCTTCGATCTTCCAACCATAGTCGGTCGGATAGTAGTAGTGGGGAGAGACGAAGGTCGGCAGGTCGATCGATTTCGCCGTCGCGAACAGGCGCTCCAGATTCCCAATCGTGCCGTGCTCCGTGACGCTTTCGCCGACAACACCCCAGGCGACGCCCGTCTCGTCGAGGAAGTCCTTCTGGGGATCGATGACGACCAGGGCCGTGCGGCTCAAGTCGAGCCGCATGTCGCTCGGCGGCAAGGCAGGCTCCGAAGGGTCGTCGTAGGACTGATCTGCCACGGATCCGGCCCGCGTACCGGAAGCCGCGACGAGGGCGGCAGCCCCGACTGCGACGGCAGCGCCGCCTTTGATCAGGCTTCGACGACCGACGCCCGACTCGTCCGCCTCATGACATCCGCACATGATGAGCTCCCTTGCTGGTGCAGCTTGTTGCAGTGCCAATCTGCAGGGGCGTGCGTGCCTTATCGTCTCGGCGATGTCTCTTCCTCCCCGAGACTGTTGCGAGGGGCGCCCAGGTCGCGGAGAGTGTCCCATGACCATCGATCGCGTGCTGGAGGCGCTGGAAGTCCGCCTGGAGCCGTTCGCCCTGTGCGAGCTCCACGGCGCATGCACGCTCGGCCTGGGGCGCCGCCCTTTCGCGGTATTGCACTACGTGCTCGCCGGTTCTGGCCGTGTGGTCATCGGCGATCTGCCGGCGTTCGAGGTCTCCCCAGGGACCGTTCTGCTTGCGCCCGCATTCATGCCGCACTGGCTTCACGGGTCAGGGGGTCGCGGACGCCCGCTTCCCAACTGCCGGCCGCTTGATCTCGGACTCGACCACGTCGTTCAGGGCGAGCGCGACGGCTCGAACGGTCCCACACTTATCGCGATCTGCGGGCGGATCGAGGTCTCCTATCGCGGGATGCGCGGCGCGCTGAACCTGCTCAAGTCGCCCATCGCCGAGCATCTGCCGCCGGGAGACCGAGTCAGGAGCGCGCTGGACGAGTTCGTCTACGAGCTCGCCAACCCGACGGTTGGCACCCGTGCCCTGGCCAAGTCCCTGATGGGACAGTGTGTCATCCTGCTGCTGCGGAGGCGGTACCGAGCCGGCGACCCGTCATTGAAATGGATGGACGCTGCCGCGGACGAGGCACTCTGGGGGGCGCTCCAGCTGATGCTGGACCGCCCCGCGGACCCCCACAGCGTGGAGAGCCTAGCAGCGGCCTGCGGCATGAGCCGTGCCGCTCTCGCCCGCCACTTCGGCGAGATCTACGGAACCGGTCCGATCGAGCTGCTGCGGACCATCCGCCTTCAGCGCGCCGCCGAGCTCCTGGCCCGATCCGATCTGCCGGTGAAGCGGATCGCCGAGCAGGTGGGATACACCAGTCGCAGCTATTTCACGCGCGCGTTCGAGGGCCTGTACGGCGCTTCCCCCGGGCAGTTCAGGTCAACCGCCCGGGAGCCTGTGAGCATCGGCGGCTACCGATGATATGTGGGGTGGCGTACCGATACCGGACGCCACCCCGCTCGCCGTGTCGGGGGTCGGCTCGCCGATCAGGGGGATACGGCCGCCGACCGCCCCAGCCGGCACTGCCTTCTAGGCCGCTTTCGACCAAGCCGCCTTGGCGAAAGCCGCATCCAGCGGTGTCTCGGCGATGTGGTTGGTGTAGTTGGAGAGGGTCTTGATCCCGACGCCGAGGACCACCTCGAGCACCTGCTGCTTGCCATAGCCAGCCGCGACGAACGCGTTCACCTCCTCCTCAGTCGGCCAGCCGCGGGAGCTGACCACAGCCGCGGTGAAGCGGCGCAGAGCCTCGAGTTGCTTGTCAGGAATGAGCCTTCCTTCGCGAATCGCCATCACCACTGCGCTGGGCACGCCCTGCATGTCTGAGATCACGCTGTGAGCGGCGATGCAGTATTCACAGCCGTTCTCGTAGCTCACGGTCAGCAGCACGACCTGCCGTTCCGTAGCGTTGAAGGACGACTCCTCGAAGATGCGCGACAGCGTCACATAGGCTTTCAGCAGCGCCGGCGCCTCGGCCATTGTCCCCAACAGGTTGGGGACAAATCCGTAGAACTTCTGTGCTCCGGACAGAAAGTCCTTCGCAGTGCCGGCAGCGGTTTCGGCAGTGTGGATCGGATAGCGCATTCAGGTCTCCATTGGTTGGTTGGTCGGAGTTCCGGCAGGAATGGAATGATCGTTCCAAATCCGGCCGAAACAATCAGCCGAGGCGCCCGATGGCGTCGTCGACGATGGCTTGCAGGAGCGCAGGGTCTGGCCGGCTCCGGATCAGGACGAGGAGGCCGATCAGGGACGCGAGCAGGCCGCGAGCCACATCACGCGCATTCGCGTGACCGCCGATGGTGCCCTGCGCTTGGCTGGTCGCGATCATTCGCTCCAGGAACGCCTGGATCTGCTCCTGGGCATTGGCGACGATCTGCCTCGCTTCCCGATCGTGCGCGGCGAGCTCGAGGGCGGTGTTGGTCATGAAGCATCCGCGATTGCTCCCGTCCGGCGATGCCTGCTCGGTGAACTTCAGGAACAGCCGACGGATTGCCTCCCGAGGCTCAAAATTGGCTTCAAGCTCCGCCAGCATGTCTCGACGCATCCGTTCGTCATACATGCGCAGCGCGGCGAGGTAGAGCGCATGCTTGTCGCCGTAGGTCGCATACAGGCTCCCCCTGTTGACGCTCGTGCTCTCCACGATGTCCTGCATCGATGTCGCCTCGTAGCCACGGCTCCAAAAGAGCTGCATGACCCTGTCGAGCACGGCCTCGCGATCGAATTGCTTTTCCCATGGCATCTGATTTCTCCTGAGGGAGACATTTAGCCAATTTGGAACGATCATTCAATATACGATGCGCCCGGACCGGATGATTCAGGCCAGCCGGACAATGGAGCTGGCAGACTCGATCGACGGCCTAGATTCGGAACACGGGTCGCAGCCTGGTGCCTGCGACGTTACCCACGAAGGCGGCTGCGATCCAAAACCAGCCGTGCAGGCTGCCTGAGGCAATACCGCTGAAGAACGCGCCGATGTTGCAGCCGAACGACAGCCGGGCACCATAGCCGAGCAGGATGCCGCCCAGGACAGCCGCCAGCATGGACCGGGCGGGGATCGACCAGATCGGAGCGAACTTGCCGGCGAGGCCGGCGGCGAAGAACGCACCGAGCAGAATGCCGAAGTCCATCACCGACGTGGTGTCCGCATAGACGGGGGCGGCCAGCGCTCTCCCCTGCCCGACCCAATACTGCCAGGAGCTGACGTCCCAGCCGACGGCCATGGCGATCTTGGCGCCCCACAGTGCGAAGGCCGACGTAATGCCCCACGGCGCGCCCTTCACCGCCAGGGTCAGCGCGTTCAACAGAGCCAGGCCCACGGCGCCCCAGAGGATAGGCCACGGTCCGCGCAGCATCCGCTGCAGCAGACTGTGTCCACTGGGCGCGGCGGGACCGAATAGCGGTGCCGCGCCATGGCGACGCCGCTCCAGCCACCAAGAGGCCAGGGCGATGCAGGCGAACAGCGCGAGGCTCAGCAGCATCCCAGCCCACAAGCCGAGCTCGCTGCGTATGGAGGTGGGCGCAAAAGCCGGCAAGCGGTGCCACCAGCCCACGTGATGTGTGGCGATCAGCGATCCCAGGATGAAGAAGGCGAGCGTGATCATCATCCGCGCGCCGCCGCCACCGACCGTGAACAGCGTGCCGCTGCCGCAGCCACCGCCGAGCTGCATGCCGATACCGAATATGAAGGCGCCGACGAGCACCGATGTCCCGGCCGGCATCACGAAGCCGGAAACCGGCTGGCCGAAGATGCTGCCAGACTGCAACATCGGGAAGAACAGAGCCACGGCGATCGCCAGCATCACCATCTGGGCACGCAGCCCGCTGCCCCGCCGGTCCGTGATGAAGCGCCGCCATGCCGATGTGAACCCGAAGCTCGCATGGTAGAGAACCAGGCCCAGCAATCCGCCAATCACGAACAGCGACGCCTGCCGCCCCCCGACCTCCGCGGCGAGAAAGCCAGCACCCGCCGCCAGCAGCAGCAGGCCCACGCCCAGTACAATGGGCTGTCCGCCGCTCAGAGGCGCCAAGCGTCCAGGCGCTCTCTCTGGTGTGGTAACCGTCACCGACGCGTCGCTCATGCACTTTCCCGACCAAAACGTTGGCCCACATGGCCACGCTCCGACCCTAGCGGCCACGCGATGACACGCCGTCTCAACATCGTGTGAGAACAAGCGTTGGTGAACGCTGTCTGCGGCACCATGCGGTAAGAGCGCTGGGCAGATATAGTCGAACCACCCGTCTGCCGGAGCCGGTGGTGCATGGATTTCACCGGCCGTCGGATGGACATGTCCCGGTCCGGGACGAGATGGAGGGAACCATGCCTGACGATCGCCGCGGCTCAGGGGTTACCACGGCGTTCGGCGACGCTTTGGCAGCGCTGGACGAGCGGACGAAGCCCGCACTGGGCCAGGCGCCGATGAGTCGATTGGCTCGCCGAGTCCGGCTCCTGACAGCGGCCCTGCTGCTGTGGCAAGCGCAGCCGGCGGTCGCCGATCCGGCGGACTATCCCTATGAGGGTATCGTCGAGATCGCTACGCCCCATGACTTCGACGCGCTCTGGGACCGGCTGGCCGCTGCCATTGAGGCGCACGATATGCTGCTCGTCGCCGCCGCCAGCGCCAGCCGCGGCGCCGCTGGACGCGGCGTCGCCATTCCCGGCAACGGTATCGTGGAGGTGTTCCGCAACGACTTCGCGGTTCGCATGCTCGCAGCAAACATACCCGCCGGCATGGAGGCTCCGATCCGCTTCTACCTGACGGACAACGGCGACGGCACGGCCTCGCTGACCTATCGGCGGCCGAGCGCCGTGTTCGCGCCCTACGGCGGCGAGGCGCTGGATGTGATGGCAGGAGAGCTCGACGCCATCTTTGCCGCGATCGCGGCCGACGCCGCAGGGACAGGGCCGGTCGGCGCCAGCCCCTGATCGGTCTGCAGCGGTAGCCGGCAGCGCTGGTTCGTGCGGATTCCCTGCGCGTTCAAGCTGCTGGCGGGAACTGCAAGCGTTGCCGGGGGGTCAGGGTACCAGTGCGACCAGATCGACGGGCTGGGCGATGCCTTCGACCCGCCGCTGCCGCCGCATTTCGACCGGTCCCGCCGGCGCGTAGCCCTGGCGGCAGGCGATAGTGTAGGCGTCCGCCGTGACGAGGACACGGACCCGTTCCCGCTTGGCATGCTTCTCCAGCTTGGCGGCCAGGTTCACCGCCCCGCCGATCACCGTATACTCCAGCCGGGTGACGTCGCCGACCGCGCCGAAAATCACCCGCCCGGCCGCCACCGCCGCATTGACCGTCAGTGGAGGCTGTCCCTGCAGACGCCGCTCGGCGTTCCAGTCGTCGATCGCGGCCAGCGTCGCCTCGGCCGCACGCAGGGCATCGGCGGCATAGCCGCCCCGGTCCGACGCGATCCCAAAGGTTGCCATCACCCCGTCGCCGAGGAACTTGTCAATCATGCCGCCATGAGCCTGGATCGCCCGCACCACGAGCGCCTGATAGTCCGCCAACAGGCGGATCAGCGTCGTCGGGTCGCAACGGTCGGCGAAACTGGTAAAGCCGCGGATGTCGACGAACATGACCGCACCGTCGCGCGCCTTCCCTTCGCCGGCGACGATCTCGGTCTCGGCGGAACGGATCCGGCTGGCGACGCCGCGATCGAAGAAGCGGGAGAGATCGGCCGCGGCCTGTCCCTCCGCCACCGCCTGCACCATGAGCCGACGCGCCCGCACCTGGGCCACCACCAGGATCGCTGTCACGACCAGGATCGAGATGATCTTGTCGAACTCGGCCCCGATCAGGATCGCGTTCATCGTCATGTATTCGACGAAGCTGTGGGTGACAGTGGTCGGCGACGCGCCGTCGAGGGCGGCATAGGCCACGAGCACCCCCCAGCCGGTTGCCGCCGTGAGCCCGGCCGCGACGACGAAGCGCGGCTCGAACCTGAGCGTGCGCAGCGCGATGAACATGAACACGTAGAGCAGGGTCGGGATCTTCAGGTAGAAGCTCGGCGGCTGCTGATATTGCAGGTGGAACGACCAGATCAGCGTCATCAAGAGCCCGATGTCGATCAGGATCGACAGCATCAGGAACCAGTCCGGCAGCCGGGTGCGGAACGACAGCCAGACCCGGAGTAGCGTGAAGCAGAAATAGACGCCCAGCGCCCAGGGCACGGGCACGAAGCTCACATCGGGCGGATAGGTGGTCGGCGACAGGAAGTAGAGCGCCGCGAACATCACCACGACGGAAAGCTGCACCAGGCCGATGAGCCGCTCGGCGCGGTCCTGCCCAGCGGCGATGGCGTCCCGTATGCGCTTGGGGAGCGACGCGCTGCCGCGCTCGCCGACCAGCATCCCCAAAACGGCAGGCATACGGGCGATGTGTTCCGCGAAGGCCATATCCCGCAGATGTGCCTTCGCCCGCTGAAACGCTCGTCACACCGGATCATTTCGCGGTGACGACACTAAGTTGTCAGTTGACAACTTAGTGTGCCGCAGCCGAGCCTGCTCCCGGTGATGCACTCGTGGGCATAGGGAGGGACGCATGCGAGCGGTATCGATCCTGGCCGCGTTCGGCAGCCTCGCGGCATCGGCGGGCCATGGCGAGGAGATCCGGATATCGATGGCGGGCCAAGCCTATGCGCCGGCGGTCATCGAGGCCTCCGTCGGCGACACCATCGTCTTCATCAACGACGATGACACCAGCCACGACGTCTTCATCCCGACCGTCGGCTTCGCCGCCGACCTGGGCAAGCAGGACGCGTTCGCCGAGACGCGGCTAACGCTCGGCCAAGCGGGCGCGTTCGACGTCGAATGCGTGTTCCACGAACACATGCATGCCCGTGTCGTCGTGACGCCCTGAAGGAGCAGGCCCATGCGCAAGTATCTTGCCTTCGGCGCAGCGGGATGCGTCGCGACCGCCTTCGCCGCATTCAGCCTCGCCGGCCCGGAACGCGTGGCCTATCCGGAGGGCTACGCCGACCGCTTCCTGCTTTACAACCAAGTCGACCGGCCGGACCGCGGCATCGTTCGCTTCATGTACGTGAGCCCGGAGAGCCATGAGCAAGCAGCCGGCGGCGCATCGGCGCCCGACGGGACGGTGCTGATCATGGAAGACCATCCGGCCACGCTCGATGCCGAGGGGAAGCCGCTGCTCGGTCCCGACGGACGGCTGGTCCCGAGCGACGAGGTGACCGCCGTGTTCGTGATGGAGAAGCAGCCCGGCTGGGGCGAGACCATCCCGGCGGAGACGCGGAACGGCGACTGGGACTACGCGGCGTACCTGGCCGACGGCTCGCCGCGGCCGGACGCGACCTTCGACGGCTGCTTCAGCTGCCACATGAACCGCTCCGGAAGCGACTTCACCTTCACCTATTCGGCCTACCTGCGCGACCGCGACCGGCAATAGCCGCGCTCAGCGCCGCGGGGCGAGCTGGGGAACGGCCGCGTCCTCCGGCACCGCGTGCAGCCGCTGCAGCTCGATGAGCGCGCCGGGCAGCCACAGCCGCACCAGCCGTCGCGCATTGTCGGCCAGGTCGTCGGGCATCGGCATGCGGTAAACGTGCTTGCGGATCGCCAGGAACACGACCGCGCCGTGCAGCGCCATGGCGAGCTCGCGCTCGTCATGGCGAAGGGGGCGCGCGACCAGATCGAGCAGGCCGGCCTCCCGCCGCAGTGCCACGATCACCGGCTCCAGGATCCGGCCGGTCAGAATCGCGCCACGCCGCGCGGGCTGGCCGTGGCCGTCGAGGCCGGCGCGGACGAAAAGCCGCATCGACGGCCCGCCGATGCCGTTGACGAAGCCTGCGTAGAGGTCTCCCAGCCGATCGGCGAGAGGACCGCCCGCCCCGGCCAGCGCCGCACTCCAGTCCGCACCGCGTCCGGCCATCCGCTCCTCGAACAGCGCGGCGACGATCGCGTCCTTGCTCGGGAAATGCTTGTAGAGCGCGGCCTGGGAGATGCCGAGCCGTGCCGCCAGGGTGCGTGTCGAGGCGCCGAAACCGTCTTCTGCGAACAGAGCTGCGGCTTCGGCCAGAATGGCGGCGCGGCGCGCCTCGGCCGGCAGCCGCATTCGCCGGGTCCGCGTGACACTGTCCGCAGCCTTCTCCGGCGTGCTTACGAATCGGCGAACGTCCTGGGTCAGATTGAGCTCCCGTGCACCAGTATGGCATGATGGGACCACAGGGCCACCGTGACAACATCGCAGCCCGACGCGTCAGCGGCCCGGCTGCCGCGGTCGCATCATGCGCTCATGGGTCGGGTCAAGGCTCGCCGAACCGCAGTCTGCGCACTACGGCACCGCGCCGTCGCTGGGGCCGCTGCGATTTCCCAGTCTCATGATCCGGCGTCCGCACACGAACAGGTGAGCCAGTCAACGCGCAATGTCACGTTTGCGGCACGGGGCACTGCGCTGCGTTGAAGTCGGCCACGTGCGCGACCATTACCATAGTTCGACTTACCGAATCCCATGACCCGAGGTGACTAAATGACCGATACTGCCGTGCCGTCTGTGGAAACCGCATCGTTGCGCATCGACGGCCACAAGATCTGGACCATCATGCTGGCCGGCGCCGTCGCAACGGTGGCGTTCGACGTGTTCGGCCAGAGCTTGAGCCCAATGCTCGGATTCCCCAAGCTCGCGCCGGTGGCGCTGGCCGATAGCGTCATCGGCGCACTGGTCGGCGGAAGCTACGCACCGGGGGCAGTGTTGCTGCATGTCCTCACTGGCTTGATCGCCTATCCCGTCGGCTGGCTGTTCATCGCCCAGCCGATCGCCCGGCGGCTGTTGCCCGACTTGCCGTGGTGGGTCTCGGCGATTGCCTACGGCGTTGCGCTCTGGACGTTCGCGCTGTTCGTCATGGCGCATCTAGTGGCCGGCAACCCGGCGTTCCTGGGTTTCACCGCCATCACCTGGACGGCACTCGCCGGCCACGTGCTTTTTGCACTGGTCGCAGCTGCGGTAGTTCGTTGGCGGCAATCCTCCTGACCAAGATCTGCCTGCTGTCAGTCACCACACGTCGCTGGCGGATCGGCTGGCTCGATTGGGCCAGCCACCATCCGCCAAGCAGAAGCACTTGGGAAGTGATTCTCTATGGTAACCAAAACATGACTAAGCGCGGTACCTCGTCGCGACCTTCTTCGCACGATAAGAGGGTCGCTCTCGTCTTGCAGGGGGGTGGCGCGCTTGGCAGCTACCAGGCTGGCGCTTACGAAGCACTGGCCGGCTCCGAGTATCCGCCCGATTGGGTGGCCGGCACGTCGATCGGCGCGATCAACGCGGCTCTCATAGCAGGCAACGCACCCGGGAACCGAGTCACACGCCTGCGCGACTTCTGGGAAGAGCTCACCGCGCCCACGGCATGGTGGCCCTCCGGCCTGAGCGGTCCACTGGCGGTCTGGCAACAGAAGGCGAGCGCGCTCTCGTCTCTAATGTTCGGCCAACCCGGCTTTTTTGCTCCACGTCTCATGCACGACTGGTTTTCGCCCGAGACGCGCATCAGCTATTATAGCACCGATCTTCTGAAGGGAACGCTGGAGCGATTGGTCGATTTCGACCGAATAAATACTGCCAAGGAGATGCGGCTCAGCGTTGGGGCGGTGAACGTGCGTACCGGCCGCCTTACTTATTTCGACAGCGAAGAAATCACAATCCGTCCTGAGCACGTGATGGCGAGCGGCGCGCTGCCGCCAGGTTTTCCTCCGGTCGAGATCGATGGTGAGCATTACTGGGATGGCGGACTGGTATCAAACACGCCATTGCAATATGTGCTGGACTACTATCCGCGCCACAGTCGCCTAAGCTTTCAGGTTGACGTATTCCAGGGTCGTGGCCAGTTTCCGGCAAATCTTGAAGAGGTGAGCGAGCGAGAGAAGGACATCCGTTATTCAAGCCGGACACGGGTCAGCACCGATGCCTTTCGGGAAAAGCATGAAGTGCGTCATGCGATCAACGAGCTGCACAAGATTCTGCCGGAGGACGTCGCGAAGACGGAACAGGCCAGGCGGCTCTATGCATTCGGGTGCGTCACCGAGATGGACATTGTTCAACTCATCTATCGTCCGCTCGAACCACAGGGTGCGTCGAAGGATTATGAATTCAGCCGAGGCACCATGAATGCCCGTTGGGAGCAGGGGATGTCAGACGCTTCCGCCACATTGAGCGCCGCGCCCTGGCTCGCAGCAAAACCAGGCGAAGTTGGCGTGCGTGTGTTCGATGTGATGCACGACACCCTCGTTCGGGCCAAGGGGTGACTGAGTCAAACCGTCCGGTAGCGACGAAAAGGACATGCGACCGGCAAAAGGACCGTTTCAGGAGTTCCATCGCTCAGCGCTTAAGGTCACGGCGGCCTGGTCACCGAATGCAGACAGTCCCCACCTTGCGACGGTCCCTGTGTGCGCTTCGCCAGCATCAAGACGGGAATCGCTCACGGACCGCCGGGAGCGCCTGACGCTCCGGCGATCGGCTCCGCGCCTTGCGGAACGCGCGATCGCCGGCCATGAACCGGGCCAGCATCGGGGCCACCAGCCTTGCCGGCTCGATCGCCTGGCCGGTCTCGCGGCCCAGGGCTTCGGCATAGGCGGCAAGATCGCGATGCACGGCAGCGGGCAACTCGACGGTGAGCCGCACCGGCTTGTCGTCGGCAATGGGACCAAGCTTCAGCTTCGCCATACCCATGTCTCCTATTGGTAGGGAGCCAGCACAAGGTCCCGCGTGACCATTACGCGGACCGGGAATCCGGGCCGGATGGTCAGCGTCGGTTGCACGTCGAGCTGGCGACGGACGATTTGCTGGCCGGACTGGTTGATCGTGTCCTGGCTGCCGCTGCGCAGCGCCCGCAAGATTTGGCTCTCGTCGTCGTCCGACCCCAGCTCAGTGCCGATCCCGAGCAGGGTCGAGACCAGCGCCGCCCGGGCCAGGTTGCCCCAGTGATAGTCGACCTCGTCCTCGAGCCCGGCATAGCCGGCCGGGTCGGCGCCGGGCAGGCGTTCGAGGACAATGGACTTGCCGTCGGGCAGGATCAGGCGGGTCCAGACCAGCAGCACCCGGCTCTGGCCGAAGGCGACCTGGCTGTCGTAGGTGCCGACCAGCCGTGATCCCTGCGGGATCAGCAGATGGCGGCCGGTCGGGCTGTCGAAGACGTTGCTGGTCACCTGGGCCAGTATCTGGCCCGGCAGGTCCGAGCGGATGCCGGTGACGAGTGCGGCGGGGATCACGGAGCCGGCCTGCAGGATATAGGGCGAGGGCGGGCCCTGCACCCGTTCGGAACTGACTGTGGCCGTGTCGGCCGGTCCGTTCAGGAACGCAAGCTGAGGGTCCTGCACTGCCGGCGCTCCAGGGAGAGCCTCCGGCCGGCCAGGAGCGTCGCCGTCGATCGCCAACGTCGTCACGGACTCAGCTTGGCCGGTCGCCACGCTTGCGAACAACCCGCTGGTCCGCGCCGCCTCGATCTCCTGCTGGCGCCGCTGCGCGTCCGGGCCTGGCTGGGCAGTGGAAGCGGGCTGTGGCTCCACCGCCATCGGCTCCTCTGTCGGTTCCTGGGCCCGGAGGATCGGCCGACCCAGGTCGCCGGGGAGCGGCGGGCCGAGCAGCGGGATCGCCGCGTAGTCGTCGGGCAGACCGGCGAGCCCATCCGCGGTTGTGCGGTTGTCCGTGCTGTAGAGCTCGTCTGGCCGGTCATCGGCCGGCGGTGGCTGCAAGGCCAGGATCAACGCGCCCCCGATCGCGAGCCCGGCCACGACCCCAAGGCCGGCGAGGACCTTGCGCGACACCCGGACGACCCGCGGCCGCTCCGGCCGCAGGCGCAGCTCGGTCCTGAGGTCGCCGCCAGGCTGTCCGGTCTGATCGCTCACCGGTCGATCCCGTCGGTGCGGACGATCCGCACCACTTGCTGGTCGTCCGCACCGAGCCGCAGCTCGGCGGCTGCGAACAGGCGGTCGACCACATAGAAATTCTGGCGGACGCGGTAGTTGACCAGGTCGGCCCCGCCCTCGGCGCCGATGACGAACAGCGGTGGCATCTCGCCCTGGCCGATGCCGGCGGGGAAGGCGATGTAGACCTTGGCGCCGTCGTCGAACGCCTGGGTCGGCCGCCACGGCGGGTCGTCGCCCTCGATCCGGTAGCGGAAGCGGAGATTGGCAACGTCGATGCCGGCGGCGACCGGCTGGGCGGCCTCGGCCACATCGCTCTGCCGGCGCAGCGCGATCAGCTGGTCCTGTGGGTATTGCCAGGAGACCGAGGCCATGTAGGTCTCCTCGGTGGCGCGGAGCTCGAGATGATAGGTGCGCCGGTCGGTGTTGATCACCAGGTTGGTGGTGAGGTCGGGCCGGGTCGGCTTGACCAGGATGTGCGTCCGCCGGCTGGCGCCTGCGCCACTCTCGGTGTCGCCGATGATCCAGCGCACGGTATCGCCGGCGGCGACCGGACCCGGACCGACCAGCTGCTCGCCCTCCTGGAGCGCGATGTCGGTCACGTGTCCGGGCGCGGTGTAGACCTGATAGAGGGCGCCTCCCGAGAAGGGATAGACCTGCACGGCATTGATGTAGCCGTCCCGCGTCGGCTCGACCCGGGCTGCTTCGTTCGCCTGGGTGACGCGGGCGGTGGGCTCGGCCGGCTCCGGATCGGCGGCGCCTTCGCCGGGCAGCGGCCTCAGCTGTCCAGGCAGCGGCAAGGGCGTCGGCACCTCGACGACCTCGACCGGGCGCGCCGGCTCCGGCATCAGCACGGCCGGGTGCGGTTCCGCGTCATAACGGATTGGCGGTGGCCGATATGAGGTGCAGCCGGTGGCCGCGGCGACGCCGATCAGCAGAACCGGGAGTCCGGCATTCAGGATGTGCGGCCTCATGGCGCGAGCTCCTTCGACCAGTTGATGGCGTTGACGTAGATGCCGAGCGGGTTCCGGCGCAGGCGCTCAGGCTCATGCGGCGGCTGGATCACAAGGGTGACGATCGCGGTCCAACGTTCGGTGGCGGCGAGGCTGCCGTTCTCGTAGCGGCGCTCGGTCCAGGCAACGCGGAAGGAGCCGGGCGAAGCCCGGATCACGCTCGAGACCTCGACCGACACCTGCTCCCGGCCGACCCGGGCGAAGGGGTCGTTTGCCCGGGCGTGATCGTTGAGCGCCAACGCGCCGCGGTCGGTGGTGAAGTCGTAAGCGCGCAGCCAGTTCTGGCGTACGATGACGGGATCGGCCGGGATCGCACGGACCTGCTCGATGAAGCGCGCCAGATGCCAGGCGATCTGCGGGTCGGTGGGCTGGTAGTCGGCGATCGCCGGCTCTACCGCCCGGGCCTCGCCCAAGCTGTTGACTTCGACCACCCAGGGCACGATCGAGCCACGGGCGGACTGCCACAACAGACCGCCAGCCAGCCCGGTTGCGAGCAGCAGGCTGCCGAACGCCATCAGCCGCCAGTTTCGTGTCTGGACGCGGGCCGAGCCGATCCGCTCGTCCCAGGCTTGCGCCGCCTTCTGGTAGGGCGTCTCGGGTTGGGGCGTCTTGCCGTAGCGGACGGAGGGTCTGCGGAACAGGCTCATCGGCGGTCATCCTGATCGAGCGGGATCGACATCGCGCCGCCGCCATGGTCGCCGGACCGAACGGCGTGGGCGGTGGCGGCGACACCATGGCTGAGCGCCTGGCCGCGGCGCAGGCGTTGCGCCCAGGCCGGGGCTGCGTCGGCGACCAGCGGCGCGGATGCCGCAGAGTCCGGCAGCGATCCGCCGGTGACCGCAAACGCACCCTGCCCGCCGGCCTGGAAGCTCTCCTCGAGCGCGCCCCCCGTGCGGGCGGCCGCGTTGCGGGCAGGCTGGATCGCAGCCCCGGCGCCGGCCTTGGCGACGCCGCCGAGACCGGCGGCGGTTGCCGGAAGGCCGGTCCGTCCCGACGACGCCGATGCCAGTCGGTAGGCGGTCGCAGCACCACCTGCGGCGTAGGCGCCGCCGCGGGCCGCGCCGCCGATGCTGCCACCGAGCGCGCCGGCACCGGCCCGCGCGCCGATGATTCCGGCGGCCCCGAGGCCGCCGACGGCGAGCGTGGTGCCGACCGCGGCGCC
>JBHJOG010000054.1:0-6536 GCA_050329975.1 Alphaproteobacteria bacterium
CTGATGGACCACACCTCCCCCCTCGAGCGGGTGCTGCGCGGGCTGGCGATCGGCGTCATCATCCTGTTCTTCATGTTCCCGATCGTCTGGATCGTGCTGATGTCGTTCCAGACCAACGAGACCATCCTGCGGATCCCGCCCTCGGTGGTCTTCGACCCGACGCTGACCAACTATCAGGCCCTGATCACCGGCCGGCTCGAGACCCGGACCGGCACCCTCGACATCGCCTTCATGAACAACCTGTGGAACTCGGTGCTGCTGTCGGTCTGCGCGGTGGCGCTGTCGCTGGTGCTGGGCGTGCCGGCAGCCTACGCCTTCGCCCGGCACAAGTTCCGCGGCAGCGAGGACATCGCCTTCACCCTGCTCTCCTTCCGCTTCGCGCCGCCGCTGCTGGTGCTGCTGCCGCTGACCCTCTACTACCAGGATCTCGGGCTGGCCAACACCTACATCGGCCTGATCTGGGTCTATCAGCTGATCTGCCTGCCGCTTATCCTCTGGATCGTCCGCGGCTATTTCGAGGATATCAGCCCTGACATCGAATATGCCTATCGCATCGCCGGCCACAGCTGGTGGGCGACCTTCCGCAAGATCGCGCTGCCGCTGGCCGGGCCCGGGATCGCGGCGGCCGGCCTGCTCGCCTTCATCTTCGCCTGGAACAACTTCATCTTCGCCCTGGTGCTGGCCTCGGCCGACAAGCAGCCGGTGACGGTCGGCGCGCTCGCCTTCGTCACCGCGTCCGGTATCCAGTACGGCCAGATCGCCGCCGCCATCGTGCTGTCGATCGCTCCCACCCTGGCGCTCGCCCTCTACGCCCAGCGCTACCTTGTCGAGGGACTTTCCCTCGGCGCGGTCAAGGGCTGAGCCATGCCGGCACTCGAACTCACCGGCATCGTCAAGCGCTTCAAGGGCGAGGTCGTGCTCGACCACGTGTCGCTCAGCGTAGACCCGGGCGAAACCCTGGTCCTGTTCGGGCCCTCGGGCGCGGGCAAGACCGTGCTGCTGCGGCTGATCGCGGGGGTGGTGGCGCCCGAGGAGGGGACGGTCGCCATCGACGGCGACGACGTCACCGACGTGCCGCCCGAGCGCCGCGGCGTCGGCATGGCGTTTCAGAACTTCGCGCTGTTTCCGCACATGACCGCCTTCGACAACATCGCCAGCCCCTTGCACGCCCAGCGCGCGGGCAAGGCCGCCATCCGCGCCGGGGTCGACAAGGTGGCCAGGCTGCTGAAGATCGACCACGTGCTCGGCCACGCCCCGCGCGCGCTCTCCAACGGCCAGAAGCAGCGCACCGCGCTGGCCCGCGCGCTGGCCGCATCGCCGCACGTACTCCTCCTCGACGACCCGCTGCGCAACGTCGACGCCAAGCTGCGCTTCGAGATGCGGATGGAGTTGCCGCGGCTGCTAAGCGGCCAGGGCGCAGCCGTGCTCTACGTCACCCAGGACTACAAGGAGGCGATGGCGCTGGGCGACCGGATCGCGGTGCTTTCCGGCGGACGGCTGGCCCAGGTCGGCACGCCGCGCCAGATCTACCTGGAGCCGGCGACGATCGGCATCGCCCGCCTGTTCGGCGACCCCAGCGTCAACCTGCTCGACGTCGTCCCCGAGGCGGACGATGCCGGTCCGTTCGCCCGCCTCTCCGACATGCGCTTGCCGCTGGATCCCGGGCTGCGAGCGGCGGTGGGCAGCGCGTGCGTGCTGGGGCTCCGGCCGGAGGCGTTGCGCTTCGCCGACGCCGCCGCCCCCGGCGCGATCCCGGTCACCATCGAGGCGGAGACGCCGCTCAACGAGAAGACCGTCACCCTGGTCGTCACCAAACGCGGGCGCGAGATCCTGGTCTCGCGCCCGGCCGGCAGCCCAGGCCCGAGCGAGGGCCCGGCCCACCTGATGGTGACCACTGGGGCGGCCCTGCTGTTCGATCGGGAGACCGGCGCCCGGATCGCACCGGCCGCCGGCGGCAGCCAGGGCATCGCGGGCGGAGCGGCAGCGTGACCGAACTCGTCCTCGACCGGGTGGACAAGGTCTACCCCCTCGGCCGCCACGGCTCGGTGCGCGCGGTCCAGTCGTTCAGCATGGAGGTCGCCAAGGGCGAGATCGTCGCCCTGCTCGGTTCGTCGGGCTGCGGCAAGACCTCGACCCTGCGGATGATCGCCGGCTTCGAGGAGGTCAGTGCCGGCACCATCGCCCTTGCCGGGCGCCAGATCCACACCCTGCGGCCGGCCCGGCGCAACGTCGCCATGGCTTTCGAGGGCTATTCGCTCTACCCGCCGCTGACCGTGCGCGAGAATATCGCCTTCGCGCTGAAGTCGGCGCGCCTCGACCGCGGCGAGATCGCCCGCAAGGTGGCCGAGATCGCCCACCTGCTCGAGATCGAGGACATCCTCGATCGCTACCCCTCCTCGATCTCTGGCGGCCAGCAGCAGCGCGCCAGTCTCGGCCGCGCCCTGATCCGCGACGCCGACCTGCACCTGCTCGACGAGCCGATGGGCCAGCTCGAACCCCAGCTGCGCACCCTGCTGCGCGGCCGGATCAAGCACTTTCTCAAGGTGCGCGGGCTGACCGCGATCCTGGTCACCCACGACCAGACCGAGGCCAACGCGCTCGCCGACCGGATCGCGGTGATGGAAGGCGGCCTGATGCAGCAGTTCGCCACCCCGGCCGAGTTGAAGGACCGCCCGGCCAATCTGTTCACCGGCACGTTCATCGGCGAGCCGCCGATGAACGTGTTGGCCGCCGAAGCGCGGGTCGAGGGCGACCGTCTGCAGCTGGCGCTGGGCGACGGCGTCACCCTCGACTATGCCGCCACGGCCTTCGCCGCCCCGGTGCGCCAAGCCCTGCTGGCACGCGGCTCCGTCATGCTCGGCATCCGGCCGCACGCCGTCCACCGTGCGCCCCTGGGCGGCGAAGACGACGGCGCCCCGGCCCGGGTCGTCTCCAACCAGTGGCTCGGCGACCAGTCGCACATCGCCGCCGAGTTCGCCGGCACCACCCTGATCGCCGTCGAGCACGACCGCGCCGACGTCGCCGCCGGCGATGCCATCGCCATCCGGCTGGCGCCTGACGACCTGCACATGTTCGACCCCGAAACCGGCGCCGCCATCGCCCACGGCGGAACGCTGGCATGAGGGATGGCCTGCAACTCCCCTCGCATCAGCGTGGGAGAGGGAGCGGCCCAGCCGAAGGCTGGGAGGGTGAGAGCCGCGCCGAAGGCGCGGTACAGGCACCTTCGTTGCTGATCGCGTTCTCCCGTCATTGCGAGGAGCGTAGCGACGCGGCAATCCGGGCGATGCCGGATGCCGGCTTCCGGCGTCACCCTGGATTGCTTCGCTGCGCTCGCAATGACGGTCGAGTAGCGGTCGGTCGCGAGGCGCCGAGGTGAGCGCCGCCCCGATCCTGGTCGGCATCGACGCCGGCACCTCGCTGATCAAGGCGGTCGCCTTCACCGCCGCCGGCGCGCAGCTCGCCGTCGCCAGCCGGCCGAACAGCTACACGACCTTGCCCGACGGCGGCGTCGAGCAGGACATGGCCCGCACCTGGACCGATGTCGCCGCCGTCCTCCGCGACCTCGGGAACCAGGTCCCCGACCTGTCCGCGCGCATCGCCGCGCTGGCCGTGACCGGCCAGGGCGACGGCACCTGGCTGGTCGACGCCGACGGCGCGCCCGTCCATGACGGCTGGCTGTGGCTGGATGCGCGCGCCGCCGCCGAAAGCCGCGCCCTCGCCGCCTCGCCCGGCATCGAGCTGGTCTACCGCACCACCGGCGCCGGAGTGAATGTCAGTCAGATGCGCACCCACCTCGGCTGGATGAAGGCGCACGCGCCCGACCTGCTGGCGCGCGCGGCCACCGCGCTCCACTGCAAGGACTGGCTCTACCTCAACCTCACCGGCGTCCGCGCCGCCGACCCCACCGAGGGCGTCTTCACCTTCGGCGACTTCCGCACCCGGCAATACGCCCCCGAGGTGCTGCAGGCGCTCGGCCTCGCCGACCTCGCCCGCCTGCTGCCGCCGATCGTCGACGGCGCCCGCGAGTCCCATCCCCTCACCGAAAGCGCCGCCGCCACCACCGGCTTGCCCGCCGGCCTGCCGGTGGTGCTCGGCTATGTCGATATCATGTGCACCGCACTCGGCGGCGGGCTCTACGATGCGGCCGCCGCCCCGGGCCTCACCATCCTCGGCTCGACCGGCATTCACATGCGATTCGTGCCGGACGCGGCCTCGGTCACGCTCAATCCAGAGCGCTGCGGCTACACCATGGCCTTCCCCGGCAGCGCCTATGCCCAGCTGCAGACCAACATGGCCGCCACCCTCAACATCGACTGGTTCGTCGACCTCGCCCGCGAGATCCTGGCCGCCGAGGGGATCGCCCGCGAGCGGAGCGACCTGCTGGCGCGGATTGACGACCGGATCGGCGCCGCCCGCCCCGGCGCCGCCCTGTTCCACCCCTATATCTCCATCGCCGGCGAGCGCGGGCCGTTCACCGAGCCCGACGCCCGCGCCAGCTTCACCGGGCTCGACCAGGGCACCGGCTATTTCGACATGATGCGGGCCGTCTACGAGGGCCTGGCGCTCTCCGCCCGCGACTGCTACGCCGCGCTCGGCCCGCTGCCCGACGAGATCCGCCTCTGTGGCGGCGCCGCCCGCTCGGCCGCGATGCGCGCCATCCTCGCCGCCGCCCTCGACCGCCCGGTCCGCCGGATCGCCCGCGCCGAAGCCGGCGCCGCCGGCGCCGCGATGATCGCCGCAGTCCAGCAGGGTCTCTATCCCGACATGGAGGCCTGCTGCACCGCCTGGGTCATGCCGCATCTGGGGGCCCTGGAGGCGCCCGACCCCGACCTCGCCCGCCGCTACGACGCCCTGTTCCCGGTCTACCGCCGGACCCGCGAAGCACTGGCACCGGTCTGGAGCAGCATGGCGGCCCAGCGCCGGAGGCCCACATGAGCGAGCAGGTCGATCTGCTGGTGATCGGCGGCGGGATCAACGGTGCCGGGGTGGCCCGCGATGCCGCCGGCCGCGGTCTCTCCGTCATCCTCTGCGAGAAGGGCGACCTCGCCGAGGGCACCTCGTCGCGGTCTGGCAAGTACATCCACGGCGGGCTGCGCTACCTGGAATATTACGAGTTCCGGCTGGTGCGCGAGGCGCTGATCGAGCGCGAGGTGCTGCTGGAGGCCGCCCCGCACATTACCTGGCCGATGCGGCTGATCCTGCCGCACAGCCCCGAGCAGCGGCCGCGCTGGCTGATCCGGCTCGGGCTCTTCCTCTACGACCATCTCGGCGGCCGCAAGCGGCTGCCCAAGACCCGCGCCGTCGACCTGCGCACCGCACCGGAGGGCGCGCCGATCCGCCCCGCCTTTGCCCGTGCCTTCGAGTACAGCGACGTCTGGGTCGACGATTCCCGCCTGGTGGTGCTCAACGCCGTCGACGCCGCCCGTCGCGGCGCCGAGATCCTGACCCGCACCGCCTGCACCTCCGCCCGCCGCGAGGACGGCCTGTGGCGCGCTACCCTGCGCGACGTCCGCACCGGCCAGCTCCGCGAAGTCCTCGCGCGCGGCATCGTCAACGCCGCCGGCCCCTGGGTGGAGACGGTGCTGTCGACCGTCGCCGGCGTGAATTCCAGCCGCCGGGTACGGCTGGTCAAGGGCAGCCACATCATCATGAAACGCTGGTGGCAGGGGGAGCACGGCTATGTGCTGCAGGCCGCCGACCGACGGCTGATCTTCGTCAATCCCTATTTCGACGACCTGGCCCTGATCGGCACCACCGACATCCCCTTCGACGGCGCCGCCGAGGACGTGGCGATCGATGCCGGCGAGATCGACTACCTGCTCGCGATCCTCAACCGCTACTTCCTGACCGCGCTCACCCCCGCCGACGTCATCGCCAGCTACTCCGGCGTCCGGCCGCTCTATGACGACGACAGCGCGAAACACGCCTCGGCGGTCACCCGCGACTACAGCTTCGACCTCGACGGCGCGCCCGACCGCGCGCCGATCCTGTCGGCATTCGGCGGCAAGATCACCACCTACCGCAAGCTTGCCGAACATGCGCTGGAGCGGCTCAAACCCTACTATTCCGAGATGGGCGGACCCTGGACCGGTACGTCCCCGCTACCGGGCGGCGGCATCCCCGGGGCCGATTTCGCCGCCTTCCTGCGGTCCTTTCAGGCAGCTCACCCCTGGCTTCCAGCCCCGCTGGCACGCCACTACGCACGCGCCTACGGCACCGACGCGGCGTCGCTGCTCGACACGGTGCGCGGCGTCGAGGACCTGGGCTGCCATTTCGGCGGCCTGTTCTACGAGATCGAGGCCCGCTGGCTGGTCGCCCGCGAATGGGCACAGACCGCCGAGGACATCCTGCAGCGCCGCACAAAACACGGGCTCTTCCTTACCCCCGAGGAGCAGACCGCGTTCGCCGACTGGCTCGCCCGGCAGCAACCGGAGCCCGTCACCGCCGCGGTGTGAGGGCGTCGGTCAGGCGGCGGATCAGCAGCCGGGTCGACCCCTGCTGCGCCACCGTCGCGCCATTGCTCAGCAACGCCATGT
>JBHJOG010000055.1:0-5778 GCA_050329975.1 Alphaproteobacteria bacterium
CGAGATCCTGATCCGCGAGGCCGAAGACGGCGATTCCGATGCGGTGATCGCGCTGATCGACCTGTGCTGGTCGGCCTATCCCGGCGTGGTGCTGGACGTCGACCTGGAAGAACCGGGACTGCGCCGGCCGGCCAGCCATTTCCGCGAGCGCGACGGCGCCTTCTGGACCGCCTGGTCCGGCACGGCGCTGGCCGGAGTCGTCGGCTACACCTTTGACGCCGCAGCCGGCGAGGCCGAGCTGCACAAGCTCTATGTCCATCCCGACCAGCGCCGCAGCGGCCTGGGGCGGCAGCTGACGGCGCTGGTGGAAGAGACGGTGCGAGGCCTGGGCGCCCGGCGAATCACCCTCTGGTCCGATACCCGCTTCGAGACCGCCCACCGCTTCTACCGCGGGCTCGGCTACGCCCAGGCAGACGACGTGCGGGCGCTCGGCGACATCTCGAACAGCTACGAATATCACTTCGTCAAGGCGCTATAGGGGCGGTCCTCCACGAATGCCGTCATGCCGGGCCTTGGGCTAAAGGGTCTTCAGGTCGAGCGTACAGTCCTGCCAGCTGCCGCCCTCGGCGTTGGATTTCGCGGCGGCGGCGACAAACTTGATGCCGCGAGCGCCGTCCTCGACGGTGGGAAAGGCGACCATGTCGGCAGGCAACGCGCGGCCATCGCGCCGCGCCTCGATCGCGATGGCGAACTCGCTGTACAAGTTCGCCCACGCTTCGAACCAGCCCTCGGCATAGCCGCGCGGCAGGGTGACGTAGGATTCGATATCCGGGTGCATGCCGCCGCCGGTGCCGCGGGTGATCACCTGCAGCGCGCCGCCGAGCGGCGTGTACAGCAGCTTCTCCGACTCTCTCTGCAGCCACTCCAGCTTCCCGTCGTCGCCGTAGATGCGCAGGTGCAGCCCGCCGCGGTCGCCGGCCGCGACCTGGGTGACCATCAAGGTCCCGGGCACGTCGCCAGCGAAGCGGACGCTCATATAGGCGGTGTCCTCCATCGGCTTCGGCCGGCTGCAGACCAGGAACTCGGCGCGGAGCTTCTGCATCTCCAGCCCGCTGACGAAGGTCGACAGATGCCAGGCGTGGGTGCCGATGTCGGCGGCGGTGCTTGCCATGCCGGATTGCTTCGGGTCGGTCCGCCAGGCGAACTGCTTCCCCTCCTCGGCGCCGGGAAAGGCGAGGAACTCGTCGAAATAGGCGACGTGGATCTGCCGGATCCTGCCGACCGCTCCGTCGGCGACCATCTTGCGCATCTGGCGGACCATGGCGTTGGCGGCGAAGGCATGGGTTACGCCGAACACCACGCCGGCCTTGCGCGCACGGCGGACCAGGTCGATCGCGTCTTCCAGCGTGGTGGTCAGCGGTTTGTCGCAGATCACGTCGATCCCGGCGTCGAGGAAGGTGCAGCACATCTCGTAGTGCTTGTCGTTGGGCGTGACGATGCAGACCGCGTCGATCCCGTCCGACCGCGCCGCCTCCGCCTTCGCCATCTCGCGATAGTCGGTGTAGGTGCGATCCTCCGGTAGGAACCATTCGCGGGCCGAGGCGCGCGCCTTTTCGGGCGTGCTGGACAGCGCGCCGGCTGTGATCTCCCACCGCTTGCTGATCGCCGCGCCGGTGGCCTGGATCACGCCGATCATCGCCCCCTGTCCGCCGCCGACGAAGCCGAGCCTGAGGCGCCGTCCCGGCGGCGGAAATCCGGATTGTTTGGCTAGGGCATCGGACATGGCTTTCCTCCCGGTTGCGGCGGTCGACCCACCGTTCGAATCGTTTCAGCCTAGCGCGGCCGGCGGTCAGGCGGAATGGTTTGCGAAGCGCGCGGGAAGGACAATGCCAGCCCGTTGCCGCACCGCCACCGCCCGGACAACGGCGTCCGCCAGCACCGTCGCCTCGTCGAAAGTGGTGATCGTACCGTCGCGCAGCACCCAGCGCCCGTCGACCATCACCGAGCGCACGTTGCTGGCGTGCATCGCGCTGACCAGCCCGGCCACCGGATCGTGCATCGGCAGGCAGCCTGCGCTGCGCGGGTCGATCACCACGAGGTCGGCTTTCTTGCCCACGGCGAGCGCGCCGATCTCGTCGTCCCAGCCAAGCGCGCGGGCGCCGTTCACCGTCGCCATCTCCAGCACCGTTTCGGCAGGCAGCGCGGTCGGGTCGAGCCAGCGGCCCTTGTGGATCAGGCTAGCCAGCCACATCTCGTCGATCAGGTCCATCCGGTTGTTCGACGGAGCGCCATCGGTCCCGAGCGACACGCAAACCCCCTTGGCCACCAGTTCGGGCACCGGCGCGAAACCGAGCACCCGCATCGCCGCCGCCGGGCAATGCGAGACCTTGACGTCGTGGCGCAGCATCAGGTCGACGTCGCGGCCGTCAAGCCAGACCGCGTGGACCGCGAGCAGGTTTGGCCCCAGCCCGCCGAGACGGGCCATGTGGGCGACCGGGCTCTCGCCGTAGCGAGCCTCGGTGAAGCGCACCTCGTCGATCACCTCGGCCAGGTGCATGTTGATGCCGGTGTCCAGCTCCCGCGCCAGGGCCACCGTGCCGCACACCAGGTCGTCGGTGCAGTTGAACAGGGTGCGCAGGCCCAGCCAGTGGCGGATGCGGCCGTCGGCGGCGCCCTGCCAGCGCGCATGCTGCGCCCGCTGGCGGTCGAGGCAGGCCTGGGTCGGCTGCACCCAGCTCGCCGGCAGGCCGTCGCCGCTGTCCATGGTCGACTGGCAGAGCACGGCCCGCAGCCCCGCCTCGGTCACCGCCTCCCCCATCGCGTCCACGTGCTGGCCGCCGGCCTCGCAGAAGGTGGTGACGCCGCTGCGCACCAGCTCTGCCATGCACAGCAGCGAGGCGACATGCTGGTCCTCGGCCGTCAGGCTGCTCTCATAGGGCCAGATCCGGTCGCGCAGCCAGGTCAGCAGGTCGACATCGTCGGCGAGCCCGCGGCCGAGCTGCTGGGACAGGTGGACGTGGGTGTTGACCAGCCCCGGGATGACGATCCGGTTGGCGGCGTCGATCCGCTCCGCGCCCTCGGCGGGGAGCGCGACCTCCGCCGCCGGGCCCACGGCCGCGATGCGGTCGCCCTCGACCAGCACCGCGCCGCGCTCCAGCACCCGGCGCCGGTCGTCCATGGTGACGACCAGCCCGTTCTCGATCAGGGTTCGGTGCATGACCTGCCCATGGCGCGCTGGACAAAGGACAATGCGTCCTTCGACAAGCTCAAGATGAGGGAATTTCGTTTATGCCCCAAAGAGCGCAGCAAATGTCCCTTGTGCCACAAAGAACAGCCCTCATCCTGAGCTTGTCGAAGGACACACAACACTGCTGCAACGCACCGAGAGACTTGAATCAGTTCGCGAGCTGGTCGTCGACCCCCTCGACATACCAGTCCATGCCGAGCAGCATGCCGTCGTCCGCCGCCGCGCCCTCGGCTATGCGGACCTCTCCGCCCTGGTCGGCGACCGGGCCGGCGAAGGGATGGTCGCTGCCGTCGGCGAAGGCGGCGCGCTTGGCCTCGATCGCCGCCCGGGCGTCGTCGGGTACGGCCGCGTGCAGCGGCGCGATGTCGGTCATCCCGCGCCCGATGCCGCCCCAGACGTTGTCCGCCGTCCAGGTCCCGTCGATTACCTGCTGCGCCACCTCGGTGTAGTAGCCACCCCAGTTGTAGACCACCGAGGTCAGGTGGGCGTCGGGGCCGTAGGTCGAGCGGTCGGAGCCGACCGAGATCGACCAGATCCCGGCCTCCTGGGCGGCGATGGTCGGGGCGGGTGAGTCGGTGAACTGGGAGATGACGTCGGCACCCTGCGCGACCAGCGCCTGGGTCGCCTCGGTCTCCTTGCCGGGATCGTACCAGGTGGACAGCCAGATCACCCGTACCTGCGCATCGGGATTGACTGCGCGCATGCCCAGCGTGAAGGCGTTGATGCCGCGGATGACCTCCGGGATCGGGAACGAGGCGATGAAGCCGGCAACCCCGGTCTGGCTGACCGCGCCGGCCGCCATGCCGGAGAGGTAGCGCGCCTCGTAGGCGCGCGCGTGATAGATGCCCATGTTGTCGAGCTGGGTGTAGCCGGTGGCGTGCTGGAAGGCGACGTCCGGATAGGACTCGGCCACCTGGGCCATCGGGTTCATGAAGCCGAAGGTGGTGCCGAAGATCAGGCCGTGGCCGTTCTCGGCCAGCTGGCGGATGATCCGGGCGGCGTCGGCTTCGCCGACGCTCTCGATGTAGCTGGTCTCGACGGCGTCGCCCAGCGCCGCTTCCAGGGCGAGCCGGCCCTGGTCGTGCTGGTAGGTCCAGCCGCTGTCGCCGATCGGGCTGTTGTAGACGAAGCCCACCTTCAGCGGCTCGGCCGATGCCGCGGCAGACGTGGCGATGGCGGCCGCGACGGCGGTCGTAGTGACGAAACGGCGCATGGATATCCCCCTCGTTGGCGCCGCCGAACGGGCGGCGCGATGTCCCGGCCATGCTACAAAGCGACCGGGCGGAAGTCGATGCGGACCGCCGGGCACACCCCTTGCCTTGCGATGACGGCGCAGAAGCTACCCTCTTCAGATCAGCCCGAGCGCGCGCAACTCCTGCGCCATCGCCTCGGGTGGCGCGTCGCCGACCCAGTCGGCGGCGTCGGGCGGGCGCCGGTCGGGGGCCAAGTAGCGCCAGCCCTGGAACGGCCGCATCGGCCAGGCCGCGGTGGGCGTGACCACCAGGTCGAGGCCGATCCGGCACAGCGGCTGGCCGTCCGCCTTGCGGGTCTTGTCGAAGCCGGTGATCCGCTGGCGGCAGGCGATCACGCCCTGGATCACCCAGTAGAGCGAGCCGCCGCCGGCCACGATCTCGTCGGCGAGTTTCGGCGCGTTGCGGGTGTGGGCCCAGATGCGGAACGGGCCCTCCTCGGCGCACTCGTCCCACTCCCGCTGCAGCTCGCGCTTCAGCCTGCCGATGCTGTCGCAGCCGACGCAGAGCTTTACGATATCGATCATCCTGAACCCGAAAACCGCCCGTAATGCCCGGCCCTGTGCCGGGCATCTCCTCCCGCCCCGACCCGTCCTGCCGGAGATGGCCGGGACAAGCCCAGTCATGACGGGCGGGGTGGTTGGGGCGGGCGAGGGAGGGCTAGCCGGATTCCGCCGCGATGGCAACCAGCAGGTCGCCGCGGGCGACCTGGTCGCCGGCGGAGCAGTTGACTGCCTCGACGACGCCGGCACGGTCGGCGTTCAGCATGTGCTGCATCTTCATTGCCTCGAGCGCCAGCAGTGGCTCGCCGACTGCGACGGTCTGGCCGCTGGCGACCATCACCTCCACCACCCGGCCGGGCAGGGGGGCTACGATCCGGCCATCGCCGGCGGCGCCGTCCGGGCCGCCCGGACCCCCTACCGGCCGGCGGAGCACCGTGCGCCCGGCGGCGTGAAGCACGACCAGCGCATCGCCGTCCGGCACCACATGGCCTTCGACCACGCGATTGTCGAGCTGCACCCGGACGTGGGTGCCATCGACCGACCCCCCGGTCAGCAGCACGCTGTCCCCGCCGAACGCGCAAGCCAGGCCGCCCTCGACATAGGCCACCGCGATCGTCTGCCGGGCGCCGGCACAAGCCCAGTCGAGATGGGCGGTGCCCTGGTCGGATTGGCGCCAGCCGTCGCGGCGCGTCCATGGGTCGCCGTCGCCCGCGCTCGGCCGCAACGTCGACCAGGCTGCGAGCGCGAGTGCGTCAGTCAGGCCTGCCGGCGCTGCCGACAGCGCGGGCAGGGTGCGTTCCAGCCAGGTCGTCGGCACCGGGCCGGCCGCGACGTCCGG
>JBHJOG010000056.1:0-16391 GCA_050329975.1 Alphaproteobacteria bacterium
AACAGGAAGTCGCGCAACGGGGCCAAGCGGGCGGCAATTGCATCGCGGAACGGGGTCGAGGCCAACGAGACGCCGGCGAGCAGCCCGCCGAGCTCCTTGCCGAAGCCCAGCCCGTCGCCCAGCGCAGCAAAGGACGCGGCTAGCGCGATCGCGAAGCCGATCAGCAGCTCGGGCGCGCGGGCCAGCCGCTCGGTCAGCGGATTGGCTACGTAGCGGACGAAGACCAGCACCAGCAGCAGCATCAGGACGCCGGCGCCGAGCACGAAGAGCACGTCTGCCGCGCTCGCCTCGCCCTGGCCGCCGATGCCGACGGCGGAGAGCACGATCATCGCCAGCACGACGACAAGGTCCTGCACGATCAGGAACCCGAGGGCGATCCGGCCATGCAGGGAATCGATCTCCCGCTTGTCGGAGAGCAGCTTCACGATGATGATCGTGCTGGAGAACGTGAGTGCGACGGCGACGTAGATACTCGTCAACGCGTCCATTCCGAGCGCAAGGCAGATCAGGAAGCCGACGACCGAGGTGAAGGCGACCTGGCCGAGCCCGGTCGCCAGCGACACCGGCCCGAGCGTGCGGATGAGCTTCACATCGAGCTTGATGCCCACCAGGAACAGCAGCACGGCGATACCAAGCTGCGCGAGGAACTCGATCGGCTCGCTGGAGCGTGCGATGCCGAGCACCGAGGGTCCGGCGATGATGCCGACCGCGATGTAGCTCACGATCAGTGGCTGGCGCAGCAGCAGGCCGATAAACCCGATCCCGGCTGCGAGCACGAGCAGCGCGGCAATTTCGTTGAAGATCGATCCGGCTATCCAGTCGAGGGGCATGCGATTCGCCTGTCGCTCTCTTGTCGGCAACCCCGGCTGTTGCCACCCATGCGGTAGAGCATCATCTGCTATGGTTGAATCCTATGGGCAGCAGACCCGGCGGCCCATGATGAAGATCAACGACGGTCACGGCCGGGTTGTCCAGCCCCAAGGCGACTCCCGGCTGCCCGGTCGAAACCGAGAATGGCAGGAATGAGACGAATCCTCGTCGCGACCGACTTCTCGCCGCGATCGGAGCGGGCGCTGCTTCGGGCCTCGCTGCTGGCGCGAGAAGCATCTGCAGCGCTCGTGATCGTACACGCGATCGACGACGACCAGCCGCCGCCGTTGCTTGCGGCGGCCCAGCGGGAGGCGGGCGCCCAGCTCGACGCGGTTGCGCGCGGCATGGGCGATGCCGACGGTCCGTCGTGCGAGACACACGTAGCCCTTGGTTTTCCCTTCCAGGCGATCGCGGATGCGTCGGCGAGGTTTGCCGCCGATCTGGTCGTCATGGGGCCGCATCGGCGACAGGCCCTGCAGTACATGTTCGTCGGCACCACGGTCGAGCGTACCATCCGGCTGAGCCGCAAGCCGGTGGTGATGACGAACGCGGTTCCGGCGGGACCCTATCAACGTGTCCTGGTCGCCACCGATTTCTCCGATTGCTCGGTGGGCGCCGCGCTGGCCGCCCGCCAGTGGGGCCTTGTGGGCAGAACCGGAACCGCTTTCGTCCACGCCTTCGACGCCCCGGCGCAGGACATGATGCTGCGGTCCTGGACCACCATGCGGCAGATGAAGGACTACCTTGCCGAAGAGAAGACCCGCGCCAGCGCCCGACTGGACGCGCTGCTCGACAGCATCGGCGCGCGGCCGGCAAGGCGCTTCCTCCTTCTGAACGAGATATCCGCCGGCCAGACCATCCTGGCTTGCGCGCGGGACTATCGGGCCGACCTCATCGTCGTTGGAACCCACGGCCGCGCCGGGCTGGGCCGCATTCTGCTGGGCAGCGTGGCAGAGGAGGTCCTGAGTGCGTCCGAGGCCGATGTCCTGGTCGTTCCGCATTCTGAGGCCGCGGAGGAGGCATAGACCGAACGTCGCCGGTCTTGGCACCGGCCGTGCATCCGACGGCCATCGGGGGGCGGTTTCCCGTCGCGGCTGGAGCGGACGGCGTGCGATGTGGCTATACTGCGGCAGCCCAGAAGCACTCCGGGGGGACTCGCGCTTGCAATTCGACGAGATGAACGGCGATGACGGCATCTGCAGGGCGCATTATGCACAGGTTCAGCAGTGGCTGCGGACAGCCTCGCCCGAGCTGCTGACCCTGAAGCGGCAGGAGGCCGAGCTGCTGTTCAGGCGCATCGGCATCACCTTCGCGGTCTACAACCAGGGTGGCAGTCCGGAGCGGCTGATTCCGTTCGACCTGATCCCGCGTATCATCTCGGATCACGAGTGGAACCGGATGGCGAAGGGACTCGAACAGCGTGTCCGGGCGCTGAATGCCTTCGTCTGGGACTGCTACCATGATCGCGACATCATACGCGCGGGCAAGATCCCCGAGCGGCTGGTGCTGCACGACGACAGCTTCGTGGCCGAAATGCAAGGCTTCGACGTGCCACAGGGAGTCTACTGCCACATCTCCGGCATCGACATGGTCCGCGTCGGGCCGGAGGAGTTCTATGTCCTGGAGGACAATTGCCGGACGCCGAGCGGGGTGTCCTACATGCTCGAGAACCGGGAGATGTCGCTCCGCCTGTTGCCCGACCTGGTGAGCAAGCACGATCTGCTGTCGGTGTCGCAATACCCTGAAGAGCTGCTGGACAGCCTGGTGTCGGTGGCGCCACCCAATTGCTTCGGCGAACCGACGGTTGCGATCCTCACCCCGGGCTCGATGAATTCTGCCTATTACGAGCACACCTTCCTTGCCGACGAGATGGGCATCGAACTGGTCGAAGGCATCGACCTGATCGTCGAGGATGCGGTGGTCTACATGCGCACCACCCAGGGATTGCGCCGGGTCGACGTGATCTATCGGCGGATCGATGACGACTACCTGGATCCGCTGGCCTTCAACCCTGCCTCCGTCCTGGGCGTGCCGGGCCTGATGGCCGCCTATCGGGCGGGCAACGTGACCCTGGCCAACGCCGTCGGCGCCGGCATCGCCGACAACAAGGCGGTCTACATCTATGTGCCGGAGATGATCCGCTTCTACCTGGGGGAGGAGCCGATCCTGAAAAACGTGCCGACGTGGCGATGCGGCGTGCCCGAGGAGCTGGCGTATGTGGTCGATCATATCGGCGAGCTGGTGGTGAAGGAGACCCATGGCTCCGGCGGCTACGGCATGCTGGTCGGGCCGATGTCGACCAAGGCCGAGCAGGAAGAGTTCGTGGCCAAGGTCAAGGCCGAGCCGGAGAGCTACATCGCCCAGCCGACACTGGCGCTTTCCACCTGTCCGACCTTCGTCGACGAGGGGATCGCGCCGCGCCACGTCGACCTGCGGCCGTTCGTACTCACCGGCCGCGACGTCCGGATCGTGCCCGGCGGCCTCACCCGGGTGGCATTGCGCGAGGGATCGCTGGTGGTCAACTCCAGCCAGGGCGGGGGCACCAAGGATACCTGGGTGATCCGGTTGCGCGACGGCGCCGGCCAGAGCCAGAGCCAGTCCCAAGGCCAGGGCCAGTCCCAAAGCCAGTCCCAGTCCCAAGGCCAGGGAGCCGTCTGATGCTGGGCCGGACCGCAGGCAACCTGTACTGGCTGGCGCGCTACCTGGAGCGGATGGACTATGTCGCGCGACTGCTGGAAGTCGCGCAGCGGATGGCGGCGCTGACCACCTCGGGCGCCATCGACGGCAACGAGTGGCATTCGGCGCTGATCGCCGCCGGTTGCGAGCCGGATTTCCTGGCGACCCACGACGCGATCACGCCGGAGGCGGTGATGCGCTTCCTCGTCCTGGAGCCGGCCAATCCGTCGAGCATCTGGTCGTGCATCGAGACCGGGCGGATCAATGCGCGCGCCGTACGGTCGGCCCTGACCGTCGAGGCCTGGGAGGCGATCAACGGCAGCTGGCTGGAACGGGACAGCGTCCTGAAACAGGGGCCGGTCCACGAACGGCTGGGGCAGATCATCGACTGGGTGAAGATGCGCTCGATCCTGTTCCGAGGCGCCTATGCCAGCACAATGCTGCGGAACGACGCCTATCACTTCACCCGGCTCGGCAACTTCATCGAGCGGGCGGACAACACGGCGCGCATCCTCGACGTGAAGTACCACGTGCTGCTGCCTCAGCACGAGAATGTCGGCGGCGGGCTCGACTACTACCAGTGGACCGCGATCCTGCGCGCGGCATCGGCGCTCCGGGCCTATCACTGGGTGTTCAACGACCGGGTTCAGCCGTGGAAGGTCGCCGACCTGCTGATCCTGCATGCGGAAATGCCGCGGTCGCTGTCGGCCTGCTACCAGGAAATTGTCGAGGTGCTGGACAAGCTCGCGACCGCCTATGGCGGCCGGATCGGCGAATGTCACCGGCTGGCGGGAGAGTTCCACGCCAAGCTACGCTTCGGGCGAATCGAGGTGATCTTCGAAAGCGGCCTGCACGAGTTCCTGTCGGAGACGGTCGACCACGTCATGGAACTCGGCCAGCAGATCGCCGTCTTCTATCTGATGGATTGAGGCGATGCGGCTGCGAATCCGGCACCGGACGATCTTCCGCTACGACCAGCCCGTTACGTACGCGATCCAGGCGCTGCGTATGATGCCGCGCCGCCATCAGGGCCAGGCGATCGAGGACTGGTCCGTCACCGTCACCGGACGCAGGCAGCTGCTGGTCGGCTATCTGGACGGGTTCGGCAACTGGGTCCACCTGCACAGCCGCAACGAGAGCCATCAGGAGACCGAGCTCGTCGTGTCCGGGATCGTCGAGCTGATCGATCGGGAGGGTGCCGTCGTCGGCGCCGACGAGCCGCTGCCGCCGACCTACTTCCTCCGGCAGACCGCGTTGACCCGGCCGGATGCTGGCCTTGCTGAGATCGTCGCCGCCATTCCGGCGGGCCGCGACCTCGAGCGGCTTCACCGGCTCATGGCTGCGATCGGCGAGGCGATTGCCTATCAGGCAACCGGCAGCGCCGTGCCCCGGTCGGCTGGCGACGCGCTGGCCGCAGGCGAGGGCGACTGCAGGGACCTTGCCCATGCGATGGCCGGATGCGCCCGCGCGCTCGGCCTGCCGGCCCGCTACGTCACAGGCTACCTGCATGACGAAACCGGTGCGGGCATCGCCGGCCATGCCTGGACCGAGGTCTATATTGCCGATGTCGGGTGGGTGGCCGTGGACGCAGTGAGGCAGGCACTCACGCGCGATCGGCATCTGAGAGTCGCTGTAGGACTGGACTATTGGTCGACGGCGCCGGTGCGTGGAGTGTGGCGCGGTGCGGCCGACGAAACGCAGTCGGAGACGATACAGGTCGCCGCGGCCGAGATGACGCAATAGGCTCGCGGCGCATCGAGGGCGACTCACGGCGATCCCACGGCTTGGACGTGGTGGAGTCGGCCCGGCTCCAGGAGGACGAAGAGTGACCTATTGCGTGGGCTTGTGCCTGCATGACGGACTGGTTCTGCTGTCGGACACGCGGACCAACGCCGGTGTCGATCACATCTCCACCTTTCGCAAGATGCACGTGTTCGAGCAGCCGGACGAGCGCGTGATCGTCGCGCTGACCGCCGGCAACCTCGCCATCACCCAGGCGGTGATGTCGATCGTCAGCGAGGGGCCGAACGGTCCGGACGAGGAGAATGCCGAGACGCTGATGACGGTGCCGAGCATGGTCGCCGCCGCCCAGCTGGTCGGCCGCGCCATCCGGCAGGTCTACGAGCGCGACGCGGCCGCATTGTCGGCGCACCGCCTGAGCTTTGACGCATCCGTGCTGCTGGCCGGCCAGATTCGCAGCCGCCGGATGCGCATGTTCCAGGTCTATGCCGCCGGCAACTACATCGAGGCCGAGCCGGAGACCCCCTTCCTGCAGGTGGGCGAACACAAATATGGCAAGCCGATCCTCGACCGGGCGCTGTCCTACGACACCGACCTCTACGACGGGGTGAAGCTGGTGCTGGTGTCGATGGATTCGACGCTGCGCTCGAACCTGACGGTCGGGCTGCCGATCGATCTTGCGGTCTATCGTCGGGACGCGCTGAAGCTGGATCTGCAACGACGGATCACCGACGAGGACTTCTATTTCCGTCGCCTGCGCGACGGCTGGTCCAACGCGCTGCGCGAGGCCTATCTGGCGATTCCGCGGCCCGACTGGTAGGTGGCCAGCCAAGGAAGGGCGGTTGCCGCGCCCGCAGGCTGCGACTAGGGTCCGACCCGGGCGGGCTTGGCGAAACCGGTAGACGCAAGGGGCTTAAAACCCCTTGGGCTTCGGCCCGTGCGGGTTCGAGTCCCGCAGCCCGCACCACCAGCCTCCCGCGGCCGCTGGTCAGATGCCCAGTCAGCCAGCCAGCGGCCGCAGGATTACCGCCAGCAGGACAAGTCCCACCAGCCCGCCGACAAAAATGATGCGCCAGGTACGCGTGCGCAGAATGATTTCTCCCTGGCGCACCTGTTCCGCCGGGTAGGAGCGCTGTCGGCCCTCATGCTCGTCGGATTCGGCCAACGGCTAGTCCTTCTGCTCTCCTCGGCGCTTGGGGTAGTTTCTGGCTTCACCCTGGTCGGTGAGTCCGGGGAATTCGCCGAGGTTCTCCACCGCCTCGACCGGCTCCGGCCGCTCCGGCTCGCGGATCGGATTGGGCTTGAGCGCCGAGCCGTCCACCCCGGCCGCCATCAATTGCCGCGCCCGGTCGTGGTACTGCGACGGGCCGCCGGCGGGACGGCCGTCCCGGGTCCAAAGCTCCTCGGCCTTCCGTCTGACCTGTTCTTCGAGACTGGTCATGATCGCTCTCCTGCCATTCGAGTCCGGAACCATGGCTGGCGGCTGAAGTTCCGCTGTCGAGCATCCGCGAACAGTGGGAGTCCATCATGAGCGACACCTTGCAGCCCCCACAGGAGCAGCACCGACAACCCGGCCGCGAGCACGAGATGACGCCGCAGCCGGAGTACATGCCGCGCCACCCCGGTTCCGGCCGGCTCGACGGCAAGGTGGCCATGGTCACAGGCGGCGACAGCGGTATCGGTCGGGCGGTGGCGATCGCGATGGCGCGCGAGGGAGCCTCGGTCGCGATCCTCTATCTGGAGGAAGAGCGGGACGCGGAGAAAACGGCCGGCCTGGTGCGGGAGGAGGGAACTGAAGCCCTGTGCATCCGGGGCGATGTCGGCGACTACGCCTTCTGCCGGGCGGCGGTCGAGCGGACGCTGCAGACCTTCGGCCGGCTCGATATCCTGGTGAACAACGCGGCCGAGCAGCACGAGGAGAAGGACTTCGCCGACATCGACGTCGCGCAGATCGAGCGCACCTTCCGCACCAACATCTTCGGCTACTTCTTCCTGACCAAGGCGGCGTTGCCGCACCTGGGTCCAGGCGCGGCAATCATCAACTCAACCTCGGTCACCGCCTATCAGGGCAGCAAGAACCTGGTCGACTATGCCTCGACCAAGGGCGCGATCGTCGCCTTCACCCGGTCGCTCGCCCAGGCACTGGTCGAGAAGGAGATCCGGGTCAACGGCGTCGCCCCGGGGCCGATCTGGACGCCGCTGATCCCTGCCTCCTTCGACGCCGAGCGGGTGGCCGAGCACGGCAAGAGCGCGCCGATGAAACGGGCAGGCCAGCCCAACGAGGTCGCTCCCTGCTACGTCTTCCTCGCCTGCGACGATGCCTCGTACATGACCGGGCAGGTCCTGCACCCGAACGGCGGCCGGATCGTCGGCTCCTGAGGCGGCGGCCTGCCGGCCGCCGGCGGCTGCTACACGGGCGTGCGCACCGGCTTGCCGGCGAAATGCAGCGTCAGGTTCTCGACCGTAAGGTCACCCATGGCGCCACGGGTCTCCAGCGTCGCACTGGCGACGTGCGGCTGCACGATCACGTTCTCGAATTCGAGCAGCGCCGCCGGCACCTTCGGCTCCTCGGGAAATACGTCGAGGGCGGCGCCGCCGAGCTTGCCTTCGCCGAGCACGGCAATCAGGTCGTCCGCGTCGACCACCGAGCCGCGGGCCACGTTCACCAGGATGCCTTTCGGACCGAGCGCTTCCATCACCGCCCGGTTGACGATATTGCGCGTCGCTTCGCCGCCGGGACAGATCGCACACAGGAAATCCGCATCCCGGGCCATGGCGACCAGGTCGTCGTAGTAGCGATAGGAAACGCCGTCCTGCGGGTGCCGGCCGTGATAGAGGATAGTGCAGTCGAAGGCCTCACAACGGCGGGCGATCACCTTGCCGATGCGGCCCAGCCCGAGGATGCCCACGGTCTTGCCGCTGAACTTGGTCTGCAGCGCCATCATCCCTTCCGCCTGCCAACGGCCGGCGCGCACGTAGCGATCGCCCTGGGGGATGGCGCGTGCCGCAGCGAGCATCAGGGCGACGCCAAGGTCGGCCACGTCGTCGTTGAGCACATCGGGCGTATTCGTGACGATGATGCCGCGGGCCTTGGCCGCCTTGAGGTCGATCGCATCGACGCCGACGCCGAAGCAGGAGATGATCTCGAGCTGCGGCAGACTGGCGATCAGGTCGGCGCTGGCGCCGTCGAATCCGGTGGTCGCGATGCCGCGGACGCGCTGCGCCAGGTCGGCCAGCATTGCGGTCCGGTCTGACGCCTCCCATAGCCGGTGACCGGTGAAGGCGGCATCGAGCTTGTCGAGGGTGAACTGGGGCATCTTGCCCGCGATCAGGATTTCGGTCGGCATGGCTTCTCCTCGAATCGTGCAGGGCGGCGCACGCCGGCGAGAGCCGGCATCACTCGGCGGGGAGGGCGAACTCCAAAATCGGCATCCACTCCTCCCGGAAAGATGCCGCACGCCGGCCGGCGATCTCGCCGATGCCGAGCCCGCTGACCGCCGCAGCGGCATAGAGGCTGGATTCGCGCAGGCGCGCAACCGTCGGGTATGGCTGGGACGCGAGAAAGGCGTCGAGCCGGACTGCCGCGTGGGTGCGGGGTCGCAGCCGGTTGGCGACGAAACCGACCCGGCGTCGGCCCTTCCTTATCGGCTTCAGCTTGGCGATCTGGTCGAGGAACCGGCGCGTGCCGTCCTCGTCCAGGATCGAGGGCAGAATCGGAATCAGCAGGCAGTCGCTTTCCTCGACGACGTCGCGGGTGACCTTGCCGCGCATCGCCGCGACACCATCGACCACCAGCACGTCCAGCTTGCGCGGCGCATCCTCCATGCCGTCGGTCATGTCGATTCCGCGAATGGGCGGCATGTCCTTCGATCGGCGCGCTAGCCAGCTCAGGGCGCCGCGCTGTCGATCCAGGTCTGCCAGCCCGGTGCGCAGGCCACGCGCGGCGCACCATGCCGCCAGGCTGGTCGCGACAGTCGTCTTGCCGCTGCCGCCCTTGATGTTTGAGACGCTGATGGTGAGCATGGTCGCAGCATAGGAAGGCGCGGCATATTGGGAAAGCGATGAGTGCGGCGGAGTCGTCAGGCAGAGCGAACGGTTGGATGCGGCCGCCAGCCAGGGTAACGGCGTGATCCCTGTCGGCTGGGACATACTCGCTGCAGCCTGCGCGGCAGTCGCCGTAGGCGCGCTGATCCAGTCGGTTGCCGGTTACGGGCTCGGGCTGCTTTCCGGTCCGATGCTCGCGGCGCTCGACCCGGTGCTGGTGCCGGCACCGGTGCTGCTGGTCACTGTGGTGCTCGGTCTGTTCATCATGCTGCGCGAAAGGGGCGCCGTCGCCTGGCGGCAGGTGGGAATGGCGACGCTTGGCCGGCTATCCGGTGCGATCGGCGCGGCCGCGCTGCTGGCGTCGGTGAACCTGGCCCTGTTCTACGTGGTTTTCGGGATCATGGTCCTGGCAGGTGTCGGCCTGTCGGTTGCCGGCTGGCGAGCGCGGCTAAACGACCGCAATCTCGTCGCGGCGGGGATCGGCTCGGGGATCATGGGCACCTTTGCTTCGATCGGCGCCCCGCCGATCCTGCTGCTGTACCAGGGGGCCGACATGGTGCGTGCGCGCGGCACGCTTGCTGTTTTCTTCGGCTGCGGCGCACTCATGTCGGTGGCCGCCCTCGCCGGCTTCGGGCAGGTGGCGCGCGACGATTTCGTGCTTGCGGGGCTGCTGCTTCCGTCGATCGTGGTCGGCTTCGCCTTGGCCGGTCCGGTGTCGCGTGCGGTCGATCGCCGTGTCCTGCGCTGGTTCGCGCTGGGCGCGAGCACCCTGGTTGCAGTCTACCTTGTCGTGCGCGGCGTCCTGACCCTTGTCAGTTCTTGAAGCGAACCAGGGCGGACGATAGCGGTGTCGCGACGGACGACCGCCGGTCGCGCAGGCTGAGCACCGCCATGATCCGGATCACGGCTCCGGTCTCGTCGGTCCAGGGCAGCAGCAGGCCCTGGATCTGTCCGGCCACCGGCGCCCCGAACGCGCAATGCGCGAGCAACGGGCCGCGCGCCGCCACGCAGGCACGATAGGTCGCGACGAGGAACGGCCCAAACGGCGCCGGGGAACTCGACACCCGTTTCCCGGTCAGATCCAGGTCGAACCGCCAAGCGATCTCGGAGCCGAACAGGCGGTAGACGAAGTCATCGCCACCGTCTACGAGGTCGGCCAGAACGAACCACCCCAGCGCCGGCCGCAAACGGTGGGGATCGATATGCTCGATGGTGGGCGGTTGATCGGTGTGACGGCTATCCAGCCAGTAACGAAATGTCGCGGAAAGAACCGGGCAGTCCACGTCGTTCAACGAGGGGTCGAACTTCAGGACGGGAAGTCCTCGGACTTCGGATGATGCACTTTGGGTAATAAACTCTCTCATAGTCTTAAGGAGTGAACGGGCAACGACCCGATCCTTGATTGCATTAAAGTTTTCAATATTGCGAGCTTGCGTCGAAGTCCGAATGATCATTTTTTGATTCTCAGGCGACCTTCCGAAGAAGGTGGAAGAGCCCCATTAGGCGACCGGATGCTAATCGCGATGTTGAATGTGAGCAAGTCTCTGGTGGCGCAGGCATATGAAATAACGTTCATTGTGGATAAGCTGTGCATATGTCTCCGCTGAAGTGCTGGCGAACTCGTTTCGAATCGATCACCTCTCATGCACCTGAACAATTGCTGGGCGGTCGCGGCCATGGAATATGAGGAGTACCTGCAGCTGGACCAATTGCTCGCCGCCCAGCGGCCGGCGACCCGCCAGCACGACGAGATGATGTTCATCATCATCCATCAGGCAACCGAACTGTGGCTGAAATGCGCGCTCCACGAGGTGGATGCCGCGATCGGCCACATCCGTGGCGATGCGCTCCCGGCGGCCTCGAAGATCCTGGCCCGGGTCTCGCGCATCCAGTCGCAACTCATCCAGTCCTGGGACGTCCTCTCGACGCTGACGCCGGCCGACTACCTGACGTTCCGCCACGCCCTGGGTGGCGCCAGCGGGCTGCAGTCGCTGCAGTACCGCCTGCTCGAATTCCGGCTCGGTGCAAAGGATGCGGCCCGGGTCGATCGCGTGGCCGAACCCGGGGCGCGCGCCAGGCTGGCCGATGCGCTCGCCGCGCCGAGCCTCTATGACGAGGCCATCCTGGCCTTGGCGCGCCGGGTAGCTGTCGATCCCGCCGTGGTCCTGCGCGACTGGAGCGAGGTCCATCAGCCAAATGACGCGATCGTCGCCGCCTGGATGGAGGTCTATCGGCGGCCCGATCAGTTCTGGGACCTGTACGAGCTGGCGGAGAAGCTGGTCGACCTGGCGGACTGGTTCCAGCAATGGCGCTTTCGTCACCTGACGACGGTCGCCCGGATCATCGGCTACAAGACCGGAACCGGCGGCACGGCCGGGGTGCCGTATCTGAAGCGTGCGCTGGAGCATCGGTTCTTTCCCGAACTCTGGGACGTGCGCACAGCACTGTGAATCGTCGGCAGCTTTGCCCTTCGTTAACCACGTGTGGGACGTTAGTTTCCCAAATCGCTCAAGGAGCCCATCAGCGTGATGCCGCAGCATGGCTGACACCGTCGACCCGTATCGCGCCCTGGGCGTCTCCCGGTCCGCCAGTACTGAAGACGTGCGCAAGGCGTTCCGAGCCGCCGCCAAGGAATGCCATCCGGACCTTTATCCCGACGATCCGGTCCGGGCCGAACGGTTCAAGCAGATCTCATGGGCGCACACCCTGCTGACCGACGACAAGGCCAGGCACCGGTTCGATGTGACGGAGCGCGTGCAGGCTCGTGCGCAGGAGCGGCCGTCGCCAGCCCAAGGCAAGCGGAGCCAGGCCGATGGCGGTCAGCGTGCGGAACGCCGCTTCCGCTTCCCGGGCATCGACGGGAGCGACATCGACTACACCGTGGAGGTCACGGTCGCCGAGGCCAAGGCGGGCGTACGCAAAGCGCTGCAGACGACCGACGGCCGCACCTTGCGAGTCGCCGTGCCTGCCAACGTGCAGGAGGGGCACGTGCTGCGGCTGCGTGGCCAGGGCATGCCCGGGAAGTTCGGCGGCACGCCCGGGGATGCGCTGGTCACGGTGCAGATCGGGCTTCCATCGGCTTTCCGGACTGCGGAGGACGGAGTCCACTGCGATCTCGACGTGCCGTTGGCGACTGCCGTGCTCGGCGGCAAGGTCACCGCACCCACGATCGACGGCAGCGTGACGATCTCGATACCGCCGGCCAGCAACGGCGGCGACATCCTTCGCCTGCGGGGAAGGGGCCTGGCCGGTCCCGCCGGTACGCGGAGCGACCAGTTCGTTCACCTTCGTATCGTCCTGCCGAAGCCGGCCGATCCGGAACTCGAGCGCCTGCTGCGGGAATGGGCCGCCCGAAAGGTCGGCGCCGTGTAGGACACGAAGATTTTCATTCCGCGATGCCTCCAATCCGACATATTGGGCGTATAATGTCGCCCGGGTACCTGATGGAGACCACCGAATGGCATCGAATCGCCTGTTGATACTTCCCGCATTGCTCATCGCGATGGCCGGCTCGCCGCTGGCATCCTCCATCGCCATGACCACCGGAAGCGAAGTCCCCAGCGCAGCGAGCACTTCGTCGGGCTCGAGCCAGACCGCCGCGCTCTATGCGCAGGCCAAGGCTTCGATCGATGCCGGCGACTACGCCGCCGCCATCGCGCCGCTGCAGCAGATCGTCGTCACCGAGCCACGCAACGCGGACGCCTACAACCTGCTCGGCTATGCCTCACGGTCGCTCGAGCGGTACAACGAAGCGATGGAGTACTACCAGCGTGCGCTGGCCGCCGATCCCGAGCATCTGGGGGCGAACGAATATTATGGCGAGCTGATGCTGACCCTCGGCAACCTCCCGGCCGCCCAGGAGCGGCTTGCGGTGCTGGACGAGGTCTGCTTTCTCGGCTGCGACGAGTATGACGCACTCGCCGCAGCGATCGACACCTACATGGCAGCCGAGTAGGGCTGGCTAAGCGGCACTCGCCGCCGACGGTGTGACCGGCAATTCGGGAAGATGGCCGGCGTTGGGCACGATGACCACCTCGGTGACCTCGGTCTTGCCGCGGATCTCCACCTGGGCGGTGACATAGCCGTCGACCGGCAGCCCCGCTCGATCCGCGACTGTCCGGGCGACGATCAAGTCTGCACGGTACTCCTTGGTCAGCGCTTCGAGCCGGCTCGCCGTATTGACGACGTCACCGATGGCAGTGAGTCCCGTGGCCGTGGCGTAGCCCATCTCGCCGACGATCGCGTGGCCGACATTGATCCCGATCCCGACGCGGATCGGCATCTTGAGTTCGTCCGCGAGCGAGGCGTTCAGTTCCCGCAGGTTGTGGGCCATCAGCCGGGCCGCGTTCAGGGCCTGGCGGCAGCCCTGGCCGGTGTCACCTTCGACCCCGAACAAGGCCATCACGCCGTCGCCGATGAACTTGTCGAGATGACCGCCAGCCTGCTCGACGGCCAGCCCCATCGCCCGGAAGTACCGGTTCAGAATGAAGACCAGGTCGTAGGGCAGGCGGTTCTCCGACATGGCGGTGAAGCCGCGCATGTCGGCGAACAGGACTGCTATCGCGCGCTCCTGTCCCTGGCGGGCTGCTACCGCCCGATGGCCGGCTGCGGCGGTCGCCGTCTGCGGCAGCAGGAGTGTGACCGCCACATCCTTGGTCGGATGCGTCTGGCAGGCCAGCCGCACGTTCGGCGGCGCGCCAATCCGATCCAGCACGCGCTTTTCGTCGGGGGAGGGCGGCGGCAGATCCTCAAGCCCGTCGCCGATCCTGACCCGGCAGGTGGAGCATCGCCCCCGGCCGCCGCAGACATGGGCGTGCGGCAGGTTCTGGCCCTGGCTGACCTCGAGGATGCTGGCGCCGATCGGCGCCTCGAACCGCTGCCCGCTGGAGTAATGTATTCTGAACCGGCTGCGTCGACGGTCGCGGACAAACAGCGCCACCCGGCCCAGCGCCGTCACGGCGAACAGCGTTCCCATCGCGCCGAGGCTCCAGTCCTGCACCTGGCTGAGCACGACAAGCTGGTCTTCGGTCGGGAACACGACCCGACGCAGCAGGCGGCCGAATGTCTCCTCATTGGCCGCGATGGCCGCCAGTTCCCGCCCCATGCTGGCGAAGCCGGCCAGGGCCGCCATCGGAATGATCAGCGCGACACTCAGCAGCCAGGGGGCATAGCGGTAGTAGCCCGGTTTCAGCCGCAGCCAGGCGTGCAGCCCCATGCAGCCATGGGCCCAGGCGGTGACCAGTGCCACCGCCTGCAGCGCACCGTTGACCGGGTTGATGACCCAGAACACGAGGACGACGTAGACATAGTCGACCGGCTGATCGAACAGCTGCTGCGCACCACGGGTCCCGACCACGTGCTGCAGGATCAGCAGCGGAACCGCGAAGCCGAGGATGAACTGGACGGCCTCGAAGACCCGGATGTCGCGCAGGCGACGCTGGATCAGGAGCGCCCAGAGCGCCAGCAGCATGTGGCCGACCAGGCTGCCGTAGAGCAGTATCTGGGCAACCGGGAAGCTCCAGACCGTGCTGAAGAACTGCTCGACCTCGACGGCGGCGCGCAACGAGTACAGGCCCACCGCGTGGTTGAGGTAGTGGGTCAGGATGTAGACGAACAGAACGAGGCCGGTGACCAGGCGGATGCGTCGGATCATCTGTGTCTCTCGACCATGGGCGGCGGCCGGCCCGCAGCTGCGGCAGAACGCTCAGGATATCAATCGGGCTTTCCCGCAGACAGTCAATTGCGGCGCTTTCCCGCAAAGGGGTTCGGTGACACCTTTGGGTCGGCTGCGCGACTCCGCGCACCTTCGGCTATAATCGGTCTGCGCTCCCTGCTGCAATCGAGTTCCCACGCCCCATGACCGCCCTCTGGATGGTTGCCCTCGCGATCGCCGTGATCGGCGCCGGATACGGATCGATCGTCGCCTATATGTACGGGCGCCAGCGCGCCTTGCTGTACCACGCCACCCCGTTCCGTCCGACCCTCGATTCACAGGAGCTGCCGGGCGCGCGCGAGGAGATCATCCGTACGGCGGATGGCCTGGACCTTCTGTCCTGGTACGCGCCGCCGTCATCGGGCCGGCTGGTGCTGGTGATTCTCCACGGCAACACTGGATCGCTGGACGAGCGGACGGAGAAAATGCGGCCCTTTCTCGATGCGGGGCTCGGCCTGCTCGCGCTCGCCTGGCGCGGCTTCAGCGGCAATCCCGGGACGCCCTCGGAGGAAGGTCTGTATCGTGACGCCGAGGCTGCACTCAGGCAGCTTGCGGCGCTGGGCCACGCCGCGGAGGACCTGATCCTCTACGGCGAATCCCTTGGCACCGCAGTTGCGACGCGAACGGCGGTCGAGGCGCCCGTGGCTGCCCTCATCCTCGAGGCACCCCCGCTCTCGATCGTCAAGATGGGTCAGCGGCGCTACCCCTGGCTGCCGGTGGGTCGCTTGGTGAAGGACCGATTCGAAACCGATCGGCGCATCGGCCTGGTGCGTTGTCCGATCCTGATCCTGCACGGCCGAAAAGACACGGTGGTGCCGTTCGCCATGGGCCAGGGGCTGGCCGAACTCACCGCCGGACGGGCGGAGTTTTGCGCATTCGACGCTGCCGCCCATACCGATCTGCACCGCCACGGCGCCACCGAGAGCGTGTTCCGGTTCCTGAGGGCCCGAGGGCTGCTCGAACAATCGTAGCGGCGAATGAACACTTGGCTTGACTTGTCCGAATCGCCGCTTCTACCGTATCGGCCGAGTGGATGGTGAGGGGCCGCAGGGCCGCGTACCGGACCGCTGGAAGCCCGGACAACGGGTGAGTGCTGAACTGGGGAGGAATCCATGAGTGTCCGATTGGCAGCTGCGACTGCCGCATTGCTTGCAACCACCGCGCTGTCAGTCGCAGCGGTTGCGCAAGACTACGTCACCTGGAACGACGACGGCACGGTGACATTGCGTGCGGACCCCGAGTACAACTTCGAGATCACGGTACCGCAGGAGAAGCTGGGTTCGCTGTTCGCGCCGGACTATAAGCCGTTCGAGGGCGAGTCGGTGACCGTCCTGACCCTGGATTCCGG
>JBHJOG010000057.1:0-5407 GCA_050329975.1 Alphaproteobacteria bacterium
ATGCCGGGCCAGCAGAAAGGCGGTCTGCTCGCGCGGGTCGGCCAGCCTGGCAGTCACGCGCCCGCAACTTCCGAACTGCGGCGCGGGATCGCACAGCGGGCGAGCACATCGGCCCGCTCGTTCTCGATGTGACCGTTGTGCGCCTTGATCCATTGCCAGCGGACCTTGTGCGTGGCCATCGCCGCGTCGAGCCGCTTCCACAGGTCGTCGTTCTTCACCGGCTTGTTGTCGGCCGTCCTCCACCCGCGCTGCTTCCACCGCGGCAGCCATTTGGTGATGCCGTCATGCACGTACATGCTGTCGGTGAAGACGGTGATCTCTACCGGGCGGGTCAGCGACTCCAGCGCCGAGATCGCCGCCATCAACTCCATCCGGTTGTTGGTGGTCTGAGCGGCCCCGCCGCACAGCTCCTTCTCGATTCCCTTGTACCGCAGCACCACACCCCAGCCGCCCGGGCCGGGGTTGCCGCTGCAGGCGCCGTCGGTATAGGCCTCCACCGTCTCAGGCAACACAGCACTCCTCGGCACGCAGCCCATAGGCTTCGGGCCCGGCGACCTGGGCGTGGAACTGCAGCTTTCGGAGGTACTCCAGCGGGTCCTTCGGACGCACCAGTGCGCCGGGCGGGCAGTTCAGCCAGTCGTAAAGACGGGTGAGCAGGAAGCGCAGCGCCGCCCCCCGCGCCAGCATCGGCAGCGCCGCCAGTTCCGCGAGCGTGAGCGGCCGGCGCCGGACATAGGCGCCGAGCATGCGCCGCGCCTTGGTCACGTTGAAGCTGGTGTCGGTCTCGAAACACCAGGCGTTCAGGCACACCGCCACGTCATAGGCAAGGAAATCGGTGCAGGCGAAATAGAAGTCGATGACGCCCGACAGCGCATGGTCGAGGAAGAAGACGTTGTCGGGGAACAGGTCGGCATGGATGACCCCGACCGGCAGATTGTCGGGCCAGCGGGCCTCGAGCAGGTCCAGTTCGGTGTCGAGGGTGGCGATGAGGCCGCGGGCAACCCGGTCCCCGTCCGCCCGGCAGGCATCCAGCAGCGGCCGCCAGCCCGGCACCGACAGCGCATTGGGGCGCTTGAGTGCGAAATCCGCGGCGGCGACATGCATCTCGGCCAGCGCCCGGCCGACGCCGGCGCAATGGTCGGGCAGGATGCGGCGCGGCCACAGCCCCTGCAGGAAACTGATGATCGCCGCCGGGCGCCCCGCAAGCCAGCGCAAGCTGCGGCCGTCGCGGCCGGCGATCGGCGTCGGGCAGGCGAAACCCTTCTCGGCCAGGTGCTCCATCAGCCCGAGGAAGAACGGCAGGTCGCCTTCCTCGACCCGCTTCTCGTAAAGGGTCAGGATGTACTGTCCCTTGGTCGTCAACAGCAGGTAGTTGGAATTTTCCACCCCCTCGGCGATGCCCTTGGCCGAGACCACGTCCCCGATCTCGTACTCGGTGAGGAAAGACTCCAGGTCCTCGTCACTGACTTCGGTGTAGACGGCCATCAGGCGACGAGCGCCTTGGGGAGCTTGAACACCACGTCCTCGTCGGTGAGGCGCACCTCCTCCACCGTCACCTCGAACCGCGTCCGGCAGGCGGCGATCACCTCCTCGACCAGCACTTCCGGCGCCGAGGCCCCGGCGGTAATCCCGAGCCGACGGACCCCGGCGAGAGCGTCGAGGTCGAGGTCGCTGCCGCGCTGGAGCAGGAACGCACGCGGGCAGCCGGCCCGTTCCGCCACCTCGACCAGCCGGCGCGAGTTGGAGGAGTTGGGGGCGCCGACCACCGCGATCGCATCGCAGGAAGCAGCGATCGCCTTGACCGCCTGCTGGCGATTGGTCGTCGCGTAGCAGATATCCTCCCGCTTCGGTCCGACGATGCTCGGAAAGCGGGCGCGGAGCGCATCGACCACGGCGGCGGTGTCGTCGACGGAGAGCGTGGTCTGGGTGACGAAGGCCAGCCGGTCGGCATCGCCCGGCTCGAACGCGGCAACATCCCGACACGTCTCGATCAGCGTGACCGCGCCAGGCGGAAGCTGCCCCATCGTCCCGATCACCTCGGGATGGCCGGCATGACCGATCAGCAGCACGTGGCGGCCCTCGGCATGCTGCCGCTCCGCCTCGCGATGCACCTTGCTGACCAGGGGACAGGTGGCGTCGAGATAGAGCATGGCGCGGCGCTCAGCTTCGGCCGGCACATGCTTGGGCACCCCGTGGGCGGAGAACACCACCGGCGTATCGGCCGGCACCTGGTCCAGCTCCTCGACGAATATGGCGCCCTTCGACTCCAGGTCGGCGACCACATAGCGGTTGTGCACGATCTCGTGGCGGACGTAGACCGGGGGACCGTACTTGCGCAACGCCAGCTCGACGATCTGGATCGCGCGGTCGACACCGGCGCAGAACCCGCGCGGCGCGGCAAGCAGAACTGTCAACGGCGGCTTCGCCATGGCTTCCCGCAAATGGTTGTGCTTCAGGTGTTCGCCTATCGAGCCGCGTCTCGCGGCGGCTTGCGCCGCCCGGATGCCCTCTCTACAGTCCCCGCACTATAACGATCAAGGTGGGAAAAGCGATTCGCATGGGGCCGATCCGGACGGCAGACGGTGTCTCGGTTGACGAGGCCCGGACCATGGCCCGGTCGGTGGCGGCCGCAGCGATGCTGGCCTTGCTGCTGGCCGGCTGCAGCAGTTCCTCCGCCGATCAGAGCGGCTATGTTTGCCCGAGCGTCGCCATCATCGGGGACCTGTCGCTGATCACCCGGCTAGGCGGCGAGGGAGCCTCGCCGGATGGCCGAACCTTTTCGGGCGAAATCGTGCGCGCGGACAGCGAGTGCAGCTACGACGCCAGCTCCGTCACTGTCGCGCTGCAGATATCCATGGTGTACGACCGGCCGGTCGGCCGGCCGGCGATCACCGAACCGGTCGCATATTTCGTTGCGGTCGCCCGTCCCGACGGCACCGTAGTCGGCAAGGACGAATTCCCGGCGACGGTCGAATTCCGCGCCAACGAGAGTCGCGCCGGATTTCGCGAGGAGCTCGACGTTTTGGTGCCGCTGCCGCAGGGACCGGCGAGCGGCGACGGCTATACGGTGTATGTCGGCTATCAACTGAGCGAAGCAGAGCTCCAGTTCAACCGTCAGCGCCGGCAATAGGCGGCGTTGCGCGTCCGGCCGCCGTTCAGGCGGTACGGCGGAGCGTCGGGTGGCGGGTCGTACCCAGCGTGCTGATGTCGGTCGAGATCAGGAGCACGTCGTCGCAGTCGGTACGGCTGGCGCAGAACAGCACCCTGCGGCCGTCGGCGAGCCCGATCTCGATCATGGCCTGACCGTCACTCGGATCGGTCAAGCTCGGCCTTGCGGCGGCGAGCGCCGGCGCGTCGGTATCGACGAACCAGCCGGTCTTCAGCGCATGGTTCAGCAACTTGCCGAGTTCGGTCCCTGGTGACAGCGGTTCGCAGCGCCCCAGGTCGAACGCGATCTGCGGGTTGGCGCAGACCAGGAGGCCATGACCGTCGAACACGGCAAAGCCGTCGCGGCTGGCGGCCAGCCCGACGGTCAGGCGCGACTCGGCGCGCATCGCCGCGTCACTCGCCGATTGCTGCCGTGTCTCGTCGCGCGCGATACCGCGATAGCCGGCAAACACGTTGTCGACAAAGATCGGGACGCCGGAGAAGCGCACGCGGCGCACCTGGCCGTTGGCGTGACGAACATCGGCCATCCGGTCGACGAAGGGCCGGCGGCGCGCGGGATCCCTCTGCTCGGCAAAGCAGGCCGGACCCGAATCGAAAACGCCGATCTCGGGCAGCGGCTGCCCGATCAGCTCGGCCGGCAGAGCGCCGATGTCGTCGAAGACCCGGTCCGAGATATAGGTCAGAACGAGCGCTGCGTCGGTTTCGTAGAGCCATTCGCTGGACAGCCGCAGTACGTCCGCCAGACGCTGCGCCGCACTTCCCGGCGGGCCGCCGGCGTGCGGTCGCTCGAAGATCCGGTAGCGTGCAGCGATCAACGGCTCACCGTTGGCTGCGTCTGCGATCCGGAGGTGCTCGGAGGCGATGATGCGGGTGCCGTCGGCGCTGTCGTCCTCGCGGTTGACGACCGGGTGCCCGGCGGCCAGCAGGGCGCCGACCTCGCCGAGCCATGGCGGCGCAGCGTCGGGGGCACAGCCGAGAGCGCGAGCCACAAGTCCATAATGGTCGCTGGAGGCGACGACCCTGCCCCCGGGGCCATGGACGGCGAACGCGACGTCCCCCGGCAGTCCACCGTCACCCGAGCATGGCGTCATCTGGTCAGGCGACGGCGTCATGCTCGGCTTCCAAGGCTTCGAAACGGGCACGGATCAGGTTCGGGTCCCGGCGCCACTGGCGGACCATGGCCGCGGCGGCATCCTTTTCCAGCCGTGAAAAGAGCGTCAGCGCGCGCTTGCGCATCTCGTCGGCGACGGTCCTGTTCTGTCGCGCGGCGCGGCGGGTCAGGTCGTACATCTCGGCGAAATGGGCCGGCGTCATGCCGATCGCGCGGCAGCCGATGGCAAAGGTCTCGCCGCCGGCATCATAGATGATGCGGCGTACATCGCCGGGCCTCAGGCCCGACTGCTGGATCAGCATTGCCTCGAACAGCGCGATCTCGCCGCGCTTGAGCGCATCGATCATCAGGCCCGGATCGAAGCGATCGGCCTGGGCGATTTCGTCGGCCAGAGCCTGGGCCATCGCCGGATGGATGCGCGTCGCATTCAGTGCCTCGTTGGCCTGCCGGATCACCGTCTCGATCGCCGAGTCGATCACCGACGCGTCGAAATCGAAACGCTGGGCAAGCCCCTCACGCAAGGCGCCGGACACGAGGCGATAGACGCGACGGGCGACCGGCTCGGGCAGGTCGTGCCGGCGGGCGAGGGGCTCCCGGAAGGCGTCCACACGCTCGGCCTGCTCGGCGAGGTAGCCGAGGGTGGCAGCGCGCAACCGTGCGCTCTGGTTGTTGAGCAGGGAAACGATGACCCGGGTCTGGCCGGTGCCGACCAGTTCCTCGCTCACCCCTTCGCTGACATCGGCGCGTGCGGCCACGGCGAGCTGGTGCTCGAGCGTGCGATGGCGGATGACCTCGATCAGGTCCGCGTCGTTGAGGACGGGGCTGTTGTGCAGCAACGGGCGGGCGATCTCGATGTCCTGGTTGGCCAGCAGCGCCACAAGCGGACGCGGCACGTCGCTGCGGCCGGCGAGCTCGGCGGCGAGGCGCGTGCGGACGTCATGCTCGATGGAGGCCAGGAGTTGCTCCAGGATGCCGTTGAACAGGGCGCGCTCGCGGTCGCTACCCAGATCGGCCTGCTCGCCGAGGCTCTCGTTGAGGGTCAGCGCAAGGCGCGCACGCTGCGCCGAGTCACGACCGCGGGCAAGCGTGGCGATCTGGGTCAGGTCCACGATCGCGATCTGCTGGGGC
>JBHJOG010000058.1:0-31468 GCA_050329975.1 Alphaproteobacteria bacterium
ATTCTGTTCGACCAGAAACTGAACGAGGGTGAGACGCTGCCCTTCTTCGGCCATCCCGCCAACACCACCACCCTGCCGGCCTGGCTGGCGGTGCGCTTCGGCTATGCGGTGCTGCCGACGCGCACGGTCCGCATCGACGGCTGCCGGATCCGGATCATCGTCGAGCCGCCGGTGGAGCCGCCCGCCGACGGGACCGACGAGGAACGCATCACCGCAATGACCGCAGAGCTGAACCGGGTGCTCGAGCGCTGGATCAGGGACCGCCCCGGGCACTGGTTCTGGCTGCACAACCGCTGGGGCAAGTGGCGCGGCGAGGCGCTGGAGCGACCGGCTTATAATGGGCCGGGGGCGGTGTCGGCGCGGTAGCCGCCCGGGAGATCGAGCGGATGGCGGACCCCTATTGCCTGCAGCGCTTCGTCGACGCCCAGGACCGGGTCTATCCTCAGGTGCTGGCGGAGCTGCGCGCCGGCGTGAAGGCGAGCCACTGGATGTGGTTCGTCTTCCCGCAGATCGTCGGCCTCGGCAGCAGCCCGATGGCGCGGCGCTACGCGATTTCTGGGCGCCAGGAGGCGGCCGCCTATGCCGGCCACGCGGTGCTGGGCCCGCGGCTCCGGGAATGCACCGGCCTGGTCAACGCAGTCGCCGGGCGCAGCGCCCATGACATCTTCGGCAGCCCCGACGACATCAAGTTCCGCTCGTCGATGACCCTGTTCTCGCGCTGCGCCGACGATGCGCAGCCGTTCCTTGACGCGCTGGCGACATATTTCGCCGGCGCGCCCGATCCGCAGACCCTGCAGCGGCTGTGAGGGCGGTGAGCGGCCCGGAGGTCACGCCACCTCGAAACCGACCGCGCCGCCGTCCTCGGCCTTGAGCTTGATCGACTCGATCTTCCGGCCCTCCGCCATCCGGGCGAGCACGCTCTGGGCGATCTCCGGCAGGATGCTGCCGGTGAGGATGTTGTCGATGGTGCGCGCGCCGGAATCGGTGTCCGTGCAGCGGGCGCACAGCGCCTGGACCACCGCGTCGTCGTAGGTCATGTACGCGCCGTGGTTCTGCTCCACCCGGCGGACGATCTTGTTCAGCTTGAGCCGGGTGATCCGGTCCAGCATGTGGTCGTCGATCGGGTAGAACGGCACCACCACCAGGCGGCCGAGCAGCGCCGGCTTGAACCGGCTGTTCAGCTCGCTGCGGATCGCATCCACGATCTCTTTCGGCTCGGGGCGCATCGCGCCGCGGCCGCACATCTTCATGATGGTGTCGGTGCCGACATTGGAGGTGAGGATGATCACCGTGTTCTTGAAGTCGATGCTGCGGCCCTCGGCATCCTCCAGGTCGCCCTTGTCGAACACCTGGAAGAACAGCTCCATCACGTCCGGGTGCGCCTTCTCCACCTCGTCGAGCAGCACCACGCTGTAGGGCCGGCGGCGCACCGCCTCGGTCAGCACGCCGCCCTCGCCGTAGCCGACATAGCCGCGGGGGGACCCTTTCAGGTTGGAGACCGTGTGTGCCTCCTGGTACTCCGACATGTTGATCGAGATGATGTTGCGCTCGCCGCCGTAGAGCAGCTCGGTCACCGCCAGCGCGGTCTCCGTCTTGCCGACGCCGCTGGTGCCGACCAGCATGAACACGCCGATCGGCTTGCCGGGGTCGTCGAGGCTGGCGCGGGCCGTGCGGATGCGCTGGGCGATGATCTCCAGCGCATGGTCCTGGCCGATCACCCGCTCCGCCAGCCGGTCCTTCAGCTCCAGCACGGCCTGGATCTCGTCCTTGACCATGCTGCCGAGCGGGATGCCGGTCCAACCGGCGAGCACTTCCGCCACGGTCTGGTCGGTCACCACCGGGTAGACCAGCGGCAACTCGCCCTGCAGCGCGCGCAGTTCGGCGGTGAGCGCCGCTAGCGCCTCGCGCGTCGGCGCTTCGGCCGGCATCTTCGCCGCCTGCTGCAGCTCGCCGTCCGGAGCCGGCTCGCCGTTCGGTTGAGGCGCGGCGGCCGGCGCCGCCTCGCCGGGGGCCCCCTCCAACGCCAGCCGCATCGCGTCGATGCGCTTGACCAGTGCCGCCTCCTGGCCCCAGCGCTCCTTGAGCACGGCCAGTTCCTGCTCCAGTTCGGCCTTCTCGTCGGCGAGGTCGGCCAACGCGGCGGTATGGTCGGAGCCGGTGCGCACCTCGCGCTCCAGCGCCCGGGTCTCGGCGGCGATGTTCTCGAGCGAGCGCTGGATATCCTCGATCGGCGCGGGGGTCGAGTTCTGCGAGATCTTCACCCGTGCACAGGCTGTATCCAGGAGGCTCACCGCCTTGTCGGGCAGCTGGCGGCCGGCAAGATAGCGGTTGGACAGGCGAACGGCGGCACGGACCGCGTCGTCGATCACCCGCACCTTGTGGTGGGTTTCCATGGTGTTGGCGATGCCGCGGATCATCGGGATCGCCTTGGCCTCGTCGGGCTCCTCGACCTTGACCACCTGGAAGCGGCGGGTCAGCGCCGGGTCCTTCTCGAAATACTTCTTGTACTCCGACCAGGTGGTCGCCGCGATGGTGCGGAGTTCGCCGCGGGCGAGCGCCGGCTTCAGCAGGTTGGCCGCGTCGCCCTGGCCGGCCGCGCCGCCGGCGCCGATCAGCGTATGCGCCTCGTCGATGAACATGATGATCGGCGTCTTCGAGGCCTTCACCTCGTCGATCACGGCGCGCAACCGGCGCTCGAACTCGCCCTTGACGCTGGCGCCGGCCTGGAGCAGGCCGAGGTCGAGGCTGAGCAGGGTGACCCCGTGCAGGATCGGCGGCACGTCGTCGTTGGCGATGCGGACCGCCAACCCTTCGACCACCGCCGTCTTGCCGACGCCGGCCTCGCCGGTGAGGATCGGGTTGTTCTGCCGGCGGCGGGACAGGATGTCGACCATCTGCCGGATCTCGGCGTCGCGCCCGAGCACGGGATCGATCTTCCCTTCCCGCGCCCGCTGGGTGAGGTCGTTGGTGTATTTGCCGAGCTCGCCCTGGCCGGCGGGACCGGCCGGCGCACCGCCGGGCTGGGCGCCCTCGGACGGGCCGGCCTGGGCGCCGCCCGCCGCCTCGGCCGAGCCCTGGGTGATGGTGTCCAGCTGGTCCTTCAGCTGCTCCGGGTTGATCGCGCCGAAGGCGTGGGAGGTGCGCTCCAGCAGCATGTTGAACTCGGTGTCGCGCAGCGCGGCGATCAGGATGTGGGCGCTCCTGATCTGGTTCGCCTCGAAGTCGACCGAAGCCACCATCCAGCTCTCCTCCAGCAGGCGCTGGATGCGCGGCGAGAACACCGGGGTCCGGGTGTTGCCGGTCTTGAACTTGTCCATCGCCGCGTCGAGGTCCTTGCGGACCCGGTCCTGGTTCTGGTCGTAGTGGCCGAGGATCTGGTGCAAGTCGGTGTTGTTGCCCTCGAGCAGCTTGGCGAAGAAATGCTCCAGGTCGACCTCGTAGTGGGAGCGCGACAGGCACAACCCGCCCGCACTCTCCAGCGCGTTGTAGCAGACCGGGTTGAGACGCTTGATCAGCGTGCGCAGGGGAGCAGCCATGGGTTTGGACCTCGACCGGGGGATGGGGGCGGATGATGGAATCAGGTTACTGGATGGACAGGGCCGGCGTCGAATTTTTCCGCGAGGCACCCGCCGCCACAGGTGCATTGGGGCGCCAGCGACGCGGTAGAGCTGACGCAGGTCCTGGACGGGCTCTTTTAGCGGCTACGCGGTGTCGCCGCAGTGGCGGTGCTCGAACTGGACCGTGATGTGGCTGACGCCGAACAGGCTGGCGGCGGCGTCGCTGATCCGGGAGCGGATCTGGTCGATGTCGGCCTGGGGCGCGACGACCGCGTGCAGGGTCATCATCGCCCGGTCGCTGCTCAGCGACCAGACATGGACGTGGTGGATGTCGTGGACGTCGCTGACCGCCGCCGCCAGCTGGCGCCGCACCTCGGCCGGATCCACCGAGTCCGGCGTCCCCTCCATCAGGATGTGGACCGACCGGCGCACAATTGCGATGGCAGAGCGCACGATCAGCAGGACCACAAGCAGCGACAGGATCGGGTCGGCCTGGGTCCAGCCGGTGGTCATGATGATAAGGGCCGCCGCGATCGCCCCGATCGAGCCCAGCAGGTCCCCCATCACATGCAGGGCCGCGCCCTGCATGTTCAGGTTGTGCCGGTCGCCGCCGTGCAGCAGGCGGAACACGACGACATTGACCAGGAGGCCCAACGTCGCCACCACCAGCATCGGGGTCGACAGGATCTCGACCGGTGCGCTGAAGCGGCCGATCGCCTCGAAGCCGATCCAGACCGCGAGCGCCAGCAGGGCCAGCCCGTTGATCAGCGCCGCCAGCACCTGGAGCCGGTGGTAGCCGAAGCTGTGACGGGCGTTGCCCTGCCTGGCCGACATCCGGAACGCCGCCCAGCTCAGACCCAGCGCGGCGAAGTCGCTGAACATGTGGCCGGCGTCCGCGATCAGCGCCAGCGAGCCGACAAGCCAGCCGCCGATGGCCTCGACCACCATGAAGCCGCCGGTGAGCGCCATGCCGAGCAGCAGCCGGCGCTCGCTGTCGGCGTAGCTGTGCGGACCCTGGTGGTGGGTGTGGCTGTGGGCGCGCATGCCGGTCGTCCGTAGCTCAGGTGTCCATCGAGCGGCGGAGGTGGTTGATCAGGTCGATCTTCGTGATCAGGCCGCAGAAGGTGTCGCCGTCCTGGATCACCGCTACCTCGCCATCGCGAAACACCGGCAGCAGTGCGTCGATCGGCGCCGACGGCGGCAGCGTCTTCAGCCGGCTCGACATCGCGGTGTCGACCATGGCCTTGAACGCGGCGCGGTTGCCGTAGGCCGCAGCCAGGATGTCGCTCTCGTCGAGGATACCGACCAGCCGCCCGCCGGACAGCACCGGCACCTGGGAAACGTCGGCTCGCCGCATCCGGCTGTAGGCGGTCAGCAGGCTGTCGCTCGGGTCGACCGACACGATGCCGTCGTCGCTGGCCGGGCGCGCGATGATGTCGCGCAGGTCCCCGTGCCGCTCGCGCACAAGGAAGCCCTGGTCGGCCATCCAGTAGTCGTTGAACATCTTGTTCAGGTACTTGTTGCCGCTGTCGCAGACGAAGGTGACCACCCGCTTGGCCACGTGCTGCTCGCGGCAATAATGCAGCGCAGCGGCGATCAGGGTGCCGGAGGAAGAGCCGGCGAGGACGCCCTCGTCGCGCAGCAGGATGCGGGCGGTGTCCAGCGCCTCGCCGTCGCCGATCGTGATGCCCCGCCTGGCCAGGGACAGGTCGCAGTTGGGCGGCACGAAATCCTCGCCGATGCCTTCGACCACCCAGCTGCCGACAGGCTCGGTCGCCCGTCCGGTGTTGATCATGTCGGCGATGATCGAGCCGCGCGGGTCGGCGACGATCATCTCCGTTTCGGGCGCGACCTTGGCGAAGAACCGGCCGAGGCCGGTCAGGGTGCCGCCTGAGCCGACCCCGCAGACCACCGCGTCGACCTGGTGGTCCATCTGCTCCCAGATCTCCGGGCCGGTGGTCGTCTCGTGGGCGAGCGGGTTGGCCGGATTGGCGAACTGGTTGATCCAGTAGGAGCCGGGCGTTTCCCGGGCCAACCGCTCGGCCATGTCCTGATAGTAGGCGGGATGGCCGCGCTCTACGTCCGAGCGGGTACTGATCACCTGCGCTCCCAGCGCCTTCAGGTGGAACACCTTCTCCTGCGCCATCTTGTCAGGCATGACGATCGTCAGCCGGTAGCCCTTCTGGGCGGCGACCAGCGCCAGCCCGAGACCGGTGTTGCCGGCTGTGGCCTCGATCAGCATATCCCCCGGTTTGATCCGGCCCTCGTTCTCCGCGACCTCGATCATCGTCAGCGCGATGCGGTCCTTGATCGAGCCGCCGGGGTTCTGGTTCTCCAGCTTGACGAAAAGTCGGCATGGACCGGTGTCGGACCGGGTCAGTTCGAGCATCGGCGTGTTGCCGATCAGCTCCAGGATCGAGGGCGGGACTGGCATGACTGGGCGACCCTCCGGTCAGCGGCGGCTCTGGAACCCGACGGCGCCGCGTCGGAAGGCGCGGGCCGCGCGGACCGGGTTGGGGACGACGGCGAAGGCCTTCTGCAACCGGCTGCGCAGCTTGGGAATCTGCATCACGTTGTCGATGCGGCGGTCGAGAAATTCCCAGGTCTCGCTGTGGTCCTCGGAATCGTCGTCGAGCCAGTGCAGCATCGTACTGGTGTAGACCCAGCCGAGCAGGGCGCGCTTGGTGTAGAAACTGAAGTCCGTGGCCGTGTCGCCCGCCACCCGCCAGATGGCGTCGATGGTGTTGTAGAGACTGCGCATGGCGACGACGGCGTGCTGCGGCATGGTGGTGATGGCGACGGCGCGCCGCACCGCCTCCCGATCGTTGACGTGCTGCTCGAGCCGGATCCGGATTCCGGCGGCGATGCGGTCGCGGATGCGCATGGCCGGGAGGTCTCGTTCGGAGAGCGCGATCAGCATCCGGCGGTCGGCGAGGTCGGCATAATGCGCCACCATGTCGATCGCCCCGCCCGGAAACAGCGTGCGCACGTCCACGCCTTCAAGGCCGGCCGTGCGAGCGGCCCCGCGGGCGCAAGCCTCGGTCCAGCCGTCGAAGGGAACATTGGGCAGCATCGCCGTGATCACGGCGTCCCGCTCGCGGCGCAGCTGGTCGTGCATCGCATCCTCCGTTGGACGCCGGCGGCACCCGCCGCGCCCCTGGTCGCCGGGCGTCACTCCGCCGCCGCGGTCTCCTCGGCGTCGCCACGCCGGAGCGTCGCCTTCTGCATTTCCTCGATGAAGCCGAGCTGGCTGAGATCGGTCATCCGCATCGGGTAGAGCATGCCATCGAGGTGGTCGCACTCGTGCTGGACCACCCTGGCGTGGAAGCCCTCGGCGATGCGGTCGATCGGCGCACCGTCGGGCGCGACCGCCCGGTAGCGGACCCGGGTATGGCGGGGAACAAGTCCGACCATGCCGGGGACCGACAGGCAGCCCTCCCAGCCCAGCTCCTTCTCGTCGCTCAGCGGCTCGACCACGGGATTGACCAGCACCGTCAGCGGCTGGACATTCTGCGCGTCGCGGCCGCGGGGCACGTGGAAGATGACGACCCGCAGCGGGACGTGCACCTGTGGTGCGGCCAGCCCGGCGCCGTCGGCATCCTCCATGGTCTCGACCATGTCCGCGATCAGCTGCCGGATCTCGGGCGCCGTCGGGTCGGCGACGGGTTGGGCCGGCGCGCGCAGGATCGGATGGCCCATACGGGCGATTTTCAAGATGGCCATGGGTCCAATATGTGTGCCCTTGGCGCCGGCGTAAAGCGGCGCGTCGACCCGGCCGCGGCTGATTGCGAACTTGTCGCCACAGGGCTGCTGCGGTCAGAAATCCAGGTCGGCGTAATGCTTCGGCGGGCGGGCGCCGGGGAGGTGGTCGGCCAGCAGCGGCCGGAAGCTGGGGCGCGACTTCACCCGCGCATACCATTCCCGGGTCTCCGGATGGTCGTTCCAGGCCACGTCGCCGAGATAGTCGATGCAGCTCAGCTGGGCGGCGGCGACAATGTCGGCCATCGACATGGTGTCGCCGGCGAGCCATTTCCGCCGGTCGGTCAGGTAGCCGATATAGTCGAGGTGGTAGTGCAGGTTGGCGTGTCCGGCGCGGATCGCCGTCGAATCCGGCTGGCCGCGGCTGTAGAAGCGCTTGACGATCTTCTCGGTGACCAGATTCTCGCTGACCTCGCGGGCGAACTTGGCGCCGAACCAGTCGACCAGCCGCCTGATCTCGGCGCGCTGCACCGGATCGCCACCGTAGAGCGTCGGCTCCGGATAGACCTCGTCGAGATATTCGTAGATCGCATAGGCGCCGACCACTGTGCGGTCGCCGTCCTGCAGCACCGGAACCTCGCCGGCGGGGTTGATCGCCAGAAAGGACGCGCGCCGGTCCCAGACGTTCTCGATCGCCAGGTCGAAGTCGAGGGCCTTCTCCGCCAGCACGATCCGGACCGACCGGCACGGCGGCGACAGCCACATGTGAATCAGGGTGCGCATCGGCGGCGCAGTCTAGAGATTTCCGCCCCCGTGGCTAGTATCCGATCGGGAGCGCCGGCAGGTCAGGCCAGCCGGCCGTCGCGGATCAGCAGCCTGAGTCCCGCGGCGATGGTGCGCGCATCGCCAAGTGCGTCGTGGCCGCGCCCCGAAGCCGCGGTGCTGCCCGCCAGTGCGGCGACGTCGGTGCTGTGGAACAGCGTGTCTCCCACGTTCAGCAGCGCACCGAGGTGGCGCCGGATGTTGAACATGCGGCCGGCATGGCGGGACGGGGCAAGGCCGTTCCAGCCGGCGTTCTCCAGCAGGATCTCGCGGTCGCCGCCATTGCAGTACACCGGCCGTTCATCGTTGCCGATGAAGGCGTCGAAGCGCGCCTGCGCGTCGGAAAAGGCAAGCCCGTGGGCCTCCACTGCCCCTTGCGTGATGCCGGTGAGCGCGACGATGTAATCGCTGAGCACCGGGTTGCGCACCGGACGGACCAGGCAGGTAAAGGCGCCTTCCTCGACGAGCGCGGGGCCCGGCCCGAGCCGGACGGCGCCGATCTGGATCACCTCCCGGCACTCGCCGGGCCGCGACCAGCCCGAGGCGAGCGAACCCTCCCAGGCGGTCATCTCCAGGTCGAACAGCACGCAGGGACGGGCCGGATCGAACGGGGCTTCCATCTACCGCGGCGCGCTGTTCAGGCGCGCACCGCCTCGTCGCCTGCGACCAGGGTCAGCGGGTGCTTGAGCTGGCCGACGACCTCGAGCGGCACGACCTGCCAGAAGCGGGCGATCGTCCGCTCCCAGTCGTTGAGCAGGCCGTCGGCATAGGTCGACTGGGTTTCCGCCACATGCTCGCCGACCAGGTCTCGCAGCATCGCCTCCCAATGCGGGGCCTGCACCCGCTGGACCAGGACCGAATCCGGGTTGACGCAGTCATGGAAGGTGCCGTCCTCGTCGTAGACGAAGGCCATGCCGCCGGTCATGCCGGCGGCGAAGTTGTCGCCGACGCTGCCGAGGATGACGCTGGTGCCGCCGGTCATGTACTCGCAGCCGTTCGACCCACAGCCTTCCACCACCGCGATCGCGCCGGAGTTGCGCACGCAGAAGCGGTCGCCGGCGCGCCCTGCGGCGAACAGCTTGCCGGCGGTGGCGCCGTAGAGCACCACGTTGCCGATGATCGCGTTCAGGTTGCTCGCCAACCGGCTGGAGGTCATCGGCCGGACGACGATAGTGCCACCGGACAGTCCCTTGCCGGTGTAGTCGTTGGTGTCGCCGAACACCTCCAGCTTCATCCCGCGCACGGCGAAGGCGCCCAGCGACTGGCCGGCCGAGCCGCGCAGCCGGATGGTGGCATGGCCCGGCTGCAGGTGGTCCATGCCGAAGCTGCGGGTGATCATCGACGACATCTTCGCGCCGATCGCCCGGTGGGTGTTGCGCACGTTGTAGGTGAGCTGCATCTTCTCGCCCTCGCGGAACAGCGGCTCGGCGTCGGCGATCATCTGCGCGTCCAACGTCTCCGGTACCGGATTGCGGCCCTCGATCGTGCAATAGGGCGGATAGTCGCCGACATCGGCGCGGACCAGGATCGGGTTCAGGTCCAGATCGTCGAGATGGGCGCTGCCGCGACTGACCTGATGCAGCAGGTCGGTCCTGCCGATGATCTCCTGCAGCGACCGGAAGCCGAGGTCGGCGAGGATCTCGCGCACCTCCTCGGCGAGGAAGGTGAACAGGTTGACGACTTTCTCGGGCGAGCCGGTGAACTTGTCGCGCAGCTGCGGATCCTGGGTGCAGACCCCGACCGGGCAGGTGTTGGAATGGCACTGGCGGACCATGATACAGCCCATGGCGACCAGAGAGGCGGTGCCGATGCCGAACTCCTCGGCGCCCAGGATGGCGGCGATGACGATGTCGCGGCCGGACTTGAGGCCACCGTCGGTGCGCAGCCGCACCCGGTGGCGCAGCCGGTTGAGCATCAGCACCTGGTGGGTCTCGGCCAGCCCCAGCTCCCAGGGCAGCCCGGCATATTTGATCGAGGTCTGCGGGCTGGCACCGGTGCCGCCGGAGTGCCCCGAGATCAGGATCACGTCGGCATGGGCCTTGGCGACGCCGGCGGCAATGGTGCCGATGCCCGACCGCGCGACCAGCTTCACGCAGACCTTGGCCTCCGGATTGATCTGCTTCAGGTCGTAGATCAGCTGGGCCAGGTCTTCGATGGAGTAGATGTCGTGGTGCGGCGGCGGCGAGATCAGAGTCACGCCCGGCGTGGAATGGCGCAGCCGGGCGATCATCTCCGAGACCTTGAAGCCGGGCAGCTGGCCGCCCTCGCCGGGCTTGGCACCCTGCGCGATCTTGATCTCCAGCTCACGGCAGTTGTTGAGATACTCGGCGGTAACCCCGAAGCGGCCGGAGGCGACCTGCTTGATCGCACTCGATGCATTGTCGCCGTTCGACCGCGGCTTGTAGCGGGCCGGGTCCTCGCCGCCCTCGCCGCTGTCGGACCGCGCGCCGATGCGGTTCATCGCGATCGAGAGCGTCTCGTGCGCCTCCGGGCTGAGCGCCCCGAGCGAGATGCCGGGCGAAACCAGCCGCTTGCGGATGGCGGTGATCGAATCCACGTCGTCGAGCGAGGCCGGAGTCCGGCCAGGCTTGAAGTCCAGCAGATCGCGGATGTGGATCGGATCCAGGTCGCGCAGGCCGGCGGTGTATTTCTTGAAGGTGGCGAAGCTGTCGGTGGCGACCGCGTGCTGCATCAGGTGGATCAGCGGCCCATGGAAGCCGTGCGCCTCGCCACCGCTGCGGTACTTGTAGAAGCCGCCGACCGGGAGCGCGACCACGTCCTCGTCCCAGGCCCGGCGATGGACCTCCAGCGTCTTGTGCTGGATGCCGGCCAGCCCGATGCCGGAGATGCGCGACACCATGCCGGGGAAAAACTCGGCGACCAGCGTGCGCGACAGTCCGATGGCCTCGAAGTTGTAACCGCCCCGGTAGGAGCTGATGATCGAGATGCCCATCTTCGACATGATCTTCAGCAGGCCGGCGTCTATGGCGGCCACGTAGTTGTCGACGCAGGCAGCGACGTCGAGGTCGCCGATCAAGCCCCGCGCATGGCGGTCGACGATGGTCTCCTCGGCCAGATAGGCGTTGACCGTGGTCGCGCCGACCCCAATCAGGACGGCGAAATAGTGGACGTCCATCGCTTCGCCGCAGCGCACGTTCAGCGAGGTCCAGGTCCGCAGCTGCTGGTTGACCAGGTGGGTGTGGACAGCCCCGGCAGCGAGGATCATGGGCACCGGCGCCCGCTCGGCGGAAACCCCGGCGTCGCTGAGGATCACATGCTTCGGGCCGCCGCGGACTGCGTCCTCGGCCTGCTGGCAGATGCGGCGGATCGCTTCGGCCAGGCTCTCGTGCGGATCGTCGTTGCCGGCTTTGAAGGTGCAGTCGATCTCCACAGCACCGTCGCCGAGCGCGGCCCGCAGGGCGTTGAACTTGGCGTTGGTCAGCACCGGCGATTCCAGTTCCAGGATCTCGCACTGGCTGGCATCCTCGACCAGGATGTTGCCGAGGTTGCCGAGCCGGGTCTTCAGGCTCATCACGCCGGTCTCGCGCAGCGAGTCGATCGGCGGGTTGGTGACCTGGCTGAAATCCTGGCGGAAGAAGTGGTGCAGGCCCCGGTACTGGCCGGAAAGCACGGCCAGCGGCGTGTCGTCGCCCATGGAACCGATCGCTTCCTTGCCGCCTTCGGTCATCGGCTGCAGGATCAGCTCCAGGTCCTCCAGCGACCAGCCGTAGCCGACCTGCCGCCGGCGCAGGGCGGCCCGGTCCATCGACGGCTTCGGTGTGGTGGCGGCGGCCGCGGCGGCGATCTCGGCGTCGAGATTGGTGATGTTCCTGACCCAGGCGCTGTAGTCGTTGCGCTCGGACAGCATCGTCTTCAGCGCCCCGTTGTCGTAGAAGCGGCCCTCTGCCAGGTCGACGGCGATCATCTCGCCCGGGCCGCAGCGGCCCTTGGCGATGATGTGGGATTCCCGCAGCCGGACCATGCCGGTCTCGGAGCCGACGATAAGCATCCCCTCGTCGGTGATGGTGTAGCGCAGCGGCCTGAGGCCGTTGCGGTCCATGCCTGCGAGCACCCAGCGCCCGTCATAGGCGGCGATCGCCGCCGGGCCGTCCCAAGGCTCCATGACTGCATTGCAGTAGGCGTAGAGATCCTTCAGCCCCTGGCTGATGGTCGCGCGCTGCGACCAGGCTTCCGGGATCATCATGGTCTTGGTCAGCGGCAGGTCTCGGCCGGCCCGGATCATCACCTCGAAGACGGCGTCGAGTGCTGCGGAATCCGAGCTGCCAAGCTGGATGATCGGCTTGATGTCCTCGATATAGGGGCCGAAGGCGGCCGACTCCATCCGCGGCTCGTGGCTCTTCATCCAGTTGCTGTTGCCGCGTAGCGTGTTGATCTCGCCGTTGTGGGCGAGGGTGCGGAACGGCTGCGCCAGCTTCCAGGCCGGGAAGGTGTTGGTCGAGAACCGCTGGTGGAAGATGGCGAAGTTGGAGACGAAGCGCTCGTCGAGCAGGTCCGGGTAGAACCGGGTCAGGTCCTCGGCAAGGAACATGCCCTTGTAGATGATCGAGCGGCAGGAGAGCGAGCAGATGTAGCTCTCGATGATGTTCTCCAGCAGCGCCGCCTTCTCGATCCGCCGCCGGATGATGTAGAGGTCGCATTCGAACCGCTCGTTGTCGACGCCGCGGTTGTTGGCGATCATGATCTGCTCGATCTCGGGGCGCGCCGCGTTCGCCTTCTCGCCGACCACATCGACGTTCACCGGCACCTGCCGCCAGCCGTAGATGGTGTAGCCGAAGCGGATGATCTCGGATTCGACGATGGTGCGGACCCGCTCCTGGGCGCCGTAATCGGTGCGGGGCAGGAACACCATGCCGACCGCGAGCTTGCCGGTACCGGGCTCGTGGCCGGTGCCGCGGATGTGCTCCTTGAAGAACTCCTGCGGGATCTGGACGTGGATGCCCGCGCCGTCGCCGGTCTTGCCGTCGGCGTCGACCGCGCCGCGGTGCCAGACCGCCTTCAACGCATCGATGCCGGCCTCGACCACCGCCCGGCTCGGCCTGCCGTCGATCGACGCGACCAGGCCGACGCCGCAGGCGTCGTGCTCGAACGCCGGGTCGTAGGCATGCGCCGCCATCAGCTGGTCGCGGTTGGCCAGGTACTCGCGGACGAAGCGGGTACCGGCGTCCTCGTGGTTCCCTGACTGCATTGCGATCACTCCGCCGCGATCGCCTGCGCCTCGGCGCCGGCGGTCCTGCTTTGAATGTACTGGTGGATCGAGGCCGCCGCGTCCTGGCCGTCGCGGATTGCCCAGACCACAAGGCTGGCGCCGCGGACGATGTCGCCGACCGCGAACACGCCGTCGAGCGGCGTCATCATCGTCGCCCAGCTGACCTTGATGGTGCCCCAGCCGGTGACCGGCAGCTCCGGTGCGCCGAACAGTGTCGGCAGATCCTCCGGGTCGAAGCCGAGCGCCGTGATCACCAGGTCGGCGGGACAGGTGAAAGTCGAATCCGGCACCGGTTCGGGCGACTGGCGCCCGGTCGCGTCGGCCGTGCCGAGGCGCATCCGGTGCGCGCGCACGGCGGTCACCCCGCCATGCCTGCCCTTGCCGGCCACGTCGCCGAGAAAGGCCTCGGGGGCGGCCAGCCACTCGAAGACCACGCCCTCTTCCTCGGCATTCGCCACCTCGCGCTGCGACCCGGGCATGTTGGCGCGGTTGCGGCGGTAGAGGCAGGTCACCGATTTCGCGCCCTGGCGAACCGCGGTGCGTACGCAATCCATCGCCGTATCGCCGCCGCCGACCACAACCACGTCCTTCCCCGCCGCGTCGAGCGCCCCGCTGTCGAACGCCGGGACGATGTCGCCGAGGCCCTTGCGGTTGGATGCGGTCAGGAAGTCCAGGGCCGGCACCACGTTGTCGAGCCCGACCCCGGGTACCTGGATCTCGCGGGCCTTGTAGACGCCGGTTGCGATGAGCAAGGCATCGTGGGCCGCGCGCACTTCGTCGAGGGAGGCGTCCTTGCCGACGGTGAAGTTCAGTCTGAAGGTGACGCCGCTGTCGGCGAGCCAGGCGTTGCGCCGGCTGACCACGTCCTTCTCCAGCTTGAAATTGGGAATTCCGTACATCAGCAGGCCGCCGCTGCGATCGTAGCGATCGTAGATGGTAACCTGGTAGCCCTTGGCGCGCAGCCGTGCAGCCGCAGCAAGCCCGCCCGGGCCGGCGCCGATGATGCCGACAGACTCTGCGCGCTCGCGCACCGGCTTGATCGGCTTGACCCAGCCGTTGTCGAAGGCGGTCTCGGTGATGTATTTCTCGACCGCGCCGATTGTCACGGTGCCGTGGGTGGACTGCTCGATGACGCAGTTGCCCTCGCACAGCCGATCCTGAGGACAGATCCGTCCGCAGACTTCCGGCAGGGTGTTGGTTGCGGACGAGACCTCATAAGCCTCCTCGAGCCGCCCTTCGGCCGTGAGCTTCAGCCAGTCCGGAATGTTGTTCGCCACCGGGCAATGCACCTGGCAGAAGGGAACGCCGCATTGCGAGCAGCGCGACGCCTGCTCGGCGGCCTTCTCGCGCGCGAACTCCCGGTAAATCTCCTGGAAATCGGTACGGCGCTCGCCGGCGGAGCGCTTGGGCGGCAGCTGTTGGGCAACCGATACGAACCGGAGCATTCGCTCGCTCATCGCCGTCCTCCCCTTGACTGGTGTCCCTTGCCCAGCGGCAGTTCCGCATCCCTGCATGTCGTGCCGCCTGGCGCTGCCTGTTCATCCTGGCGCGCAACCGAGCCTGCGGTGACCTTGCCGCTGCCGACCCTGACCTCTCGCCCTTATAGCGAAGGCCATGCGGGCTGCCAACTGGTTTTGCGACCAATAGGTCAGCTTGTGGCAACCAATTGACCTGCCGATCAGGCGGCGTGGGAGCGCGATCTCTCAATTCAGCCAAATGTCCAAAATTTTAGGTATGCTTTGCTGCCTAATGACCTGCAAGTCATTTTGCCATGCGGCAATTCCGGCGTGGCAACGCCAGATGCGGCGGGTATACTCCCGCGCGTCGCCGGCGCTGACCCGAGGGCCGAGCCTCGGTTCGTCAACCGTGCCGCTCAACTAAATTACCGGGTGCTTCGTGGATATCGAACAGATCATTGCACTCGCGTTGATCCAGGGGCTGACCGAGTTCCTGCCCATCAGTTCCTCCGGCCACCTTGTGGTGACGTCCCGGATCATCGGCTGGCCCGACCAGGGCCTCAGCTTCGACGTAGCCGTGCACGTCGGCACGCTGCTGGCGGTGCTCGTGTACTTCTGGCGCGACGTCGGGCGGATGATTTACGGCCTGTTCAGTCCGCTCTGGGGCCGGGCCGGCGAGGAGACCCGCCTGGTCTGGAACGTGATCGTCGCGACAATCCCCCTGGCCGTGGCCGGCTTCCTGCTGTCGCAGGTCATGGGAGGCGGCGACGGGATTCTGGACTATGTCCTGCGCAACCCGGTGGTAAACGGGGGCGCCTTCATTGTCTTCGGACTCCTGCTTTGGCTTGCGGACATGCTGGGCCCGCGGGTTGCGCAGGTGCGCGACTTGGGCCCGATGGGAGCGCTCTTCATCGGGCTCGCCCAGGTGCTGGCTCTGATCCCCGGCACCAGCCGGGCCGGCATCACCATCACCGCCGCACGCCTGCTCGGCTATGACCGCGACGAAGCGGCGCGCTTCTCGTTCCTGCTGGCGATCCCGGCGATTGCCGGCGCCGGGTTCATCATCGGACGTGGACTGGTTCAGGGCGGGGAGGTGGCGGTGACCCAGGGCGCCCTGATCGGGCTGGTCATCGCCTTCGCCGCCGCGCTGCTGGCCATCGCGGGACTGATGGCCTGGGTGCGGCGGGCGAGCTACCTGCCGTTCGTGATCTACCGCATCCTGTTCGGCGCGTTCCTGATCTACTGGTTCTACGATCCGGCAGCCGCCGGCGGCTGATCGGCCGCTGTCTCTTGCCTGCGATCGACGGGGAGGCGCGTGGGCTCAGGCGTGATAGGTGCTGAACCGGCCGCCGGCGCGGAACCGGTCGAGGTAGCGCGGCAGAACCGCTTCCGGGCCGATCGGCTCGATGCCGAGGCTCTCGAAGCCCGGTTCGCTGCCCGCCAGGACATTGTCCGTCTGCATCATCCGAATCTGGTCCCTGGTCAGGGGCGGCCTGGGCAGCAGGCCGAGCAGGGCCGCCTGGAAGCGCGCCAGCGGGAAGGGCACCGGCACCAGCAGCCGCCGCTTACCGGTATGGCGCAGCACCAGTTCCATGATCTCCTGCATGGTGTAGACGCGCGGGCCGCCGAGTTCGAACAGCTGGCCGGCAAGCCGTGGGTCATCCACCAGCCTGGCCACTGCGCTCGCGACATCGCCGACGTGGACGGGCTGGAACTTCGGCCCGCCGTCGCCGAGCAGCCGGCCCGCCTTCAGGTCCCCTGGTTTGTAGCGGACCCCCATCACCGGCAGCACCGGCAGCAGCCTGGTCAGGCCGGCGAACTTGTTGAAGAAGTCGTCCTCCGGGCCGAACATCACCGAAGGCCGCAGGATCACCGCTTGCGCGAACGCCTTGCGCACCTCGGCCTCGCCCTGGGCCTTGCTGCGCGAATAGTTCGCCTGCGAATGGGGATCGGCGCCCAGCGCGGACATATGGATCAGCTTTGCCGCCCCTCCGGCGCGCGCCGCCAGGGCAACGCGGCGGGCGCCGTCGACATGGACGTCCTGGAAGCGCTGCCGGCCGTGCTCGTAGAGAATCCCGACGAGGTTGATCACCACGTCGGCGCCGGCACAGACCGCCTGGATACGGGCATCGTCGGTGATCGGTGCGGCGACCGGCGTTATCTGGCCCACGTCGCCCATCGGCTTCAGGAACAGCGCCGAGTCCGGGCTGCGCACCGCGATGCGCATCCGGTACCCCCTGGCTGCCAGCTCCCGGACGATGTGCCGCCCCGCGAAGCCTGAGCCGCCGAAGATCGTCGCCAAACGGGTCGCCATCGTGCCTGTCGCCTTTCGGGGCAGCCGTCGCGCCCTGGCGGGCCGGACGGGCAGTCGGGAACGCGGCCCATAGATGCCTTGGCGACGACGCATTGACAAGCGCGGCGTCGCCCATTAACTAGACGCCTCTCGGTTGCCCAGGTGGCGGAATTGGTAGACGCGCTGGCTTCAGGTGCCAGTGGGCGCAAGCTCGTGGAAGTTCGAGTCTTCTCCTGGGCACCAGAGTGCTCTCATGGCCGTCGATGCCGGCTTGTTCGCCGAGTTGGCCTCCGATAACAGGGGCGCGGCGGATGACAACTGTCTTGCATCACGGCGATCTGCCGACCGGGATCGGCTTCGACGCCTCGGTGGCGATCGATACCGAGACCATGGGGCTCGATCACAGGCGCGACCGGCTGTGCCTTGCCCAGTTCTCGGCCGGCGACGGCGCGGTGCACCTGGTTCAGTTCGACAACCCACGCGACAACCCGCAGGCCTATGCCGCGCCGAATATTCGGGCGTTGCTGGCTGACCCGTCAGTCGACAAGCTGTTCCATTTCGCCCGCTTCGACATGGCTGCGTTCGCTCATGCCATGGGCGTGATGACGCAGCCTGTTTTCTGCACCAAGATCGCATCGCGGCTGGTGCGGACCTATACCGACCGCCACGGTCTGAGAGACCTGTGCCGGGAACTGCTCGGCGTCGACCTGTCGAAGCAGCAGCAAAGTTCCGACTGGGGCGCGCGCGAACTGAGCGCCGAACAGCACGACTATGCCGGCCACGACGTGCTATACCTCCACCAGTTGCGTACGATTCTGGACGAACGGCTGGAGCGGGAGGGGCGGCGCATGCTTGCCTACGACTGTTTCGCCTGTTTGCCGGCACGCGTGGCGCTCGACCTCGCCGGTTGGGCGGACCAGGACATATTTGCGCACGCGTGAGCCGGCCGCCGACTCGGGCGAGCGCGCGTCGGAACCGCCGGACTCGGCGCGAGCATGGGGCGAAGGGCGCGCGGTGACGACAACAGCAGCGATATACCGATGACAGCCTCCGCACCGCGTCCGCAGACAGCCGCCTTCGACGCCGTCGCCGTCGGCCGCGATGTGCTGGTGACCGAATCGGCCGCGCTCGCGTCGCTGGCTCAGTCGCTGGGCGAGCCGTTTGCCGAAGCGGTCGAGCGTCTGTACCAGATCCCCGGCCGGGTGGCGGTGACCGGTATGGGCAAGTCGGGCCACGTGGCGCGCAAGATCGCGGCCACCCTGGCCTCGACCGGTACCCCGGCCCTGTTTGTCCACCCCGGCGAGGCGAGCCACGGGGACCTCGGCATGGTCGGGGCCGGCGATGCGGTGCTGGCCTTGTCGAATTCCGGCGAGACCCCCGAACTCAACGACATCATCGCCTATACCCGCCGGTTCTCCATTCCCCTGATCGCACTGACCGCCACGACCGGCAGCAGCCTCGGCCAGGCTGCCGATGTCCGGCTGATCCTGCCGCCGGCGCCGGAGGCAGGCGTGCTGGCTCTGGCGCCCACGACCTCTACAACCATGATGCTGGCGCTCGGCGATGCGCTCGCCGTGGCGTTGCTCGAGCGGCGCGGCTTCACCGCCGACGACTTCCGTGTGTTCCACCCGGGCGGGCAGCTTGGACGGCGGCTCCTGCGGGTGCGCGACGTGATGCACCGGGGGCCGGAGCTTCCGCTGATCGGTCTCGATCCGCCGATGAGCGAGGCACTGATTGCGCTTGCCTCGAAGCGCTTCGGCTGCATCGGCGTCATCGACGACGACGGACGGCTGGCCGGCATGATCACCGACGGAGACCTGAGGCGGCATCTCGGGCCCGATCTGCTGAACCGGCCCGTGTCGGAGGTGATGACCCGCCAGCCGCTGACCACCACCCCCGAGGTGCTCGCCGCCGAAGTGCTCGCCGCGCTCAACGCCCGCCAGATTATCGCCATGTTCGTTGTCGAGGCTGATCGCCCGGTCGGCCTGATCCACGTGCATGACATCCTGGCCGCCGGCGTTGCCTGAGGCCGTGCGCAGGATGGACCAGACCGCAGACGCCGCCGGGCAGACAGCCCTGACCACCGCTGACTCCCTGGCGGACGGGACTGCGCGTGGTCGGCGGATGGCGGCGATGATCGACGCCGCCAGCATGCGCCGCCGTGGCGGGGCCAGCACAGGCTACTCCCGCTTTGTCCAGGGCATGCGGCTTGTCCTGCCGACGATCGCGGTGCTGCTGGTGCTGGCCGTGGCGCTGTGGCCCGAGTTCAGTGAGATCGAGAACGCCATCGTGCGACCCGACATCCCGATCGATATCCGCGACGCCGATCGGCTGACCATGAGCAACCCGCGGTACATGAGCCGGGACAAGGACGGTGCCGCCTATACGGTGACTGCCGACGAGGCCGAGCAGCAGGACACGGCAGACGGCGGCATGAGGCTCAGTAACCCGGCGGCCGACGTCATCCTGGAGGACGGCAGCTGGGTGATGCTGCAGGCGCTGACCGGCGAGTACTGGGACCAGGAGCGCCTGCTGGAACTCGTCGGCGACGTTGCCTTGTTCCACGACGCCGGCTACGAGTTTCACACCCAGCAGGCGACGATCGACTTCGCGTCCGGGCGGGCGGAAGGCCATGCGCCGGTCGACGGATTCGGCGCCTTCGGCGACATCGAATCGGAGGGCTTCGCGATCGAGGAGCGGGGCAGGGTCATCATCTTCACGGGTCGCGCCCACATGGTGCTGCGACTGGAAGAAGGGCCGACAGCACCATGACGACCTCGCGGCTGACGACAGGGACGGCCCTGATGCTGGCCATGCTCGCCACCGGAGCCGCCGCGTCGGCCCAGGGACTGGATTTCGCCAGTGGCGACGAGCCGGTGACGATCGACGCCGATGACGGCATCGAATGGCAGCGCGATCGGTCGGCCTATATCGCCCGCGGCAACGCCACCGCGACCCGCGGCGAAACCTCGGTTCGCGCCGACGAGCTGATCGCCTATTACACGCCGGACTCCGACGGGTCCGACATCTTCCGGATCGACGCCGTCGGCGGCGTGGTGATCCTAGGCACCCAGCAGCGGGTGGTCGGTGACCGGGCGATCTACGACGTGGTCCGGGGGATCGTGGTCATCACCGGCGATGGCCTGCGGCTGACCACGCCGACCGAGGTGCTGACGGCGCGCGACAGCCTGGAGTACTGGTCGACGGACCAGATGGCGGTCGCCCGAGGCGATGCGGTGGCCTGCACCGGCTCGGAGCGGTTGTCGGCCGAGATCCTGACGGCCTATTTCCGCGACGATGCCGCAGGCGGCGGCGATGCCGCACAACCTGCTGCCGCGTCAGATCCGGACGCGGCTGCCGCGCAGCAGAGCCAGAGCCTGGACCGGCTCGAGGCGTTCGGCGGCGTCGTGATCCTGACCTCCACCGACCGGGCCGAGGCTGAACGGGGCGTCTATTATGCCCGCGACGAGATTGTGCTCCTCAACGAAAACGTGCGCATCACCCAGGGCGACAACCAGCTGATCGGGACGGCGGCCGAATACGACCTCCTGACCCGGATCTTCAAGGTCGAGAACGCGCGGATGTACTTCGTGCAGCAGGAAGGCGAGCAGCCCCAGGGCGAGCCGCCGTGCCTGGTGCCGCCCTTCGAGCAGGGCCCTGACCGGTGAGCCGCGAAACCCGGAGCTCAAGCGGCGACGGCCCGCGGCTCGTTGCGGAGAACGAGGGTCTGACGGCGCGCAATGTCGGCAAGCGTTACAAGCGGCGTCCAGTGCTGCGCGACGTCAGCCTGCGCGTGCAGCGTGGCGAGTCGGTGGGCCTTCTGGGCCCGAACGGGGCCGGCAAGACCACATTCTTTTATATCATTACCGGCCTGATCAGCGCCGACTACGGCACCATCGCGCTCGACGGGCGCGAGATCACAGAGCTGCCGATGTACCGCCGCGCCCGCCTCGGCATCGGCTATCTGCCACAGGAGCCCTCGATCTTTCGCGGGCTCAGCGTGGAGAAGAACATCCGCGCGGTGCTGGAGGCGGTCGACCCGGACCGTGATCGGCGGGAGGCGGCGCTCGACGACCTGCTCGCCGAGTTCTCGATCACCCATCTGCGCCGGACGCCGGCCATTGCGCTCTCGGGCGGGGAGCGGCGCCGGGTGGAGATTGCCCGGGCGCTGGCGACCCAGCCGTCCTTCATGCTGTTCGACGAGCCGCTGGCCGGCATCGACCCGATCGCCGTCAACGACATCCGCGAGCTGATCCTGCACCTGAAGACCCGGGGAATCGGCGTTCTGATCACCGATCATAACGTTCGGGAAACCTTAGGTACGGTAGACCGGGCCTATATCTTGCATGATGGTGCGGTGTTGATGGAAGGTAAGCCGACAGAAATCGTGGCGCATGAGGATGTCCGCCGGGTCTATCTCGGCGAGCGGTTCAGCCTCTAGTGCCACTCCGTCCGATGGCTTCCATCGCAAACTTGCTACGCGGCGCACAATGGGTCTAGGTCAGCGTCTCGACCTGCGTCAAAGCCAGTCGCTGGTGATGACGCCGCAATTGCAGCAGGCGATAAAGCTGCTGCAGCTGTCCAACCTCGAACTCGGCACCTTTGTCGAGGCGGAACTCGAGCGCAATCCGTTGCTGGAGCGGGAGGACGAGGCCCCGCCGCGCGACCTTGGCCAGGATGAACGGCCGAGGGCCGAAGACGCGCCGCCGTCCGCTGCGGGCGACAGCATCGTCGCGCGCCAAGGGGAAGCGCCGCTCGACACCGATTTCACCTCCGTCTGGGACGATACCGGCTCCGACGCGAATGTGGGCGGCGACAGCGGCCTCTACGCCAGCTGGGGGTTCGGCGCCTCGCGCGGCGGATCATTCGATGACGATGACGGGTTCTCTTTCGAGCAGACCCTGAGCGGCACCATCTCCCTGCGAGACCATCTGCTGGGCCAGCTTCACGTCGACGTCACCGAGCCGCGCGCCAGGATGATCGGCGCCCATCTCATCGACAGCCTGGACGAGACCGGCTGGCTGACGACACCGCTCGATGTGCTCGCCGAGCGGCTGGGCTGCCCGGTTGCCGAGGTCGAGGCTGCCGTCGCGACGGTGCAGCGTTTCGACCCGCCCGGGATCTGCGCCCGCTCGCTCAAGGAGTGCCTGGAGCTGCAGCTGCGCGACCGCAACCGATACGATCCGGCGATGGCGGCTCTGCTGGACAACCTCGAGCTGCTGGCGGCGCGCAACACCAAGGCGCTGCTCAAGATCTGCGGGGTCGACGCTGAGGATCTCGCCGAGATGGCGGCCGAGATCCGCCGACTGAACCCGAAGCCGGCACTGCAGTTCGGCGACGGAGCGGTGCAGGGGGTGGTACCCGACGTGCTGATGCGGCCGGCGCCCGACGGCGGCTGGCATATCGAGCTCAACGCCGAGACGCTGCCGCGCGTGCTGGTCAACGCCACCTACTACACCCACGTCCGCCGCGGCGCCCGCAATGCCGAGGAGCGCGAGTTCCTCACCGAGCAGCTCAATTCGGCCAACTGGCTTGTCAAGGCCCTGCACCAGCGAGCCACCACCATCCTGAAAGTGGCGAGCGAGATCGTCGCCCAGCAGGACGCGTTCTTCCGCCAGGGAGTCTCGCAGCTCAGGCCGCTGATCTTGCGCGATATCGCCGATGTGATCGGCATGCACGAGAGCACGGTCAGCCGCGTCACCACCAACAAGTTCCTGGCCACTCCGCGCGGCCTGTTCGAACTCAAGTACTTCTTCACCGCGGCAATCCAGGGCAGCGACGGCGACAGCGTCTCGGCCGAGGCGGTGCGACACCAGATCCGTGGCCTGGTCGACGGGGAGACGGCCCATACGGTCCTGTCCGACGACCAGATCGTGGCGGCCCTGCGCAGCGCCGGAGTCATGATTGCCAGGCGCACGGTGGCCAAGTATCGCGATGCGATGCGGATCCCTTCCTCGGTGCAGCGGCGACGGATGAAATCGGTCGGTCTGTAGCGGGCACGGGAGGTTCGTGACGGATCGTTGACACGGACGGACGCCGACCCTAAGGTCCGCGCCTCGTTCGTCGGGGGCATGATCGACGGCTTATGATCTGGGACAAGAGTCTCGCATCGCCTTGCAGTGAACCGACGTACGGAGTGCCAAGAGCCCATGAGAATCGAAGTTTCCGGCCACCATATCGACGTGGGTGATGCCCTGGGCGCCCATATCCGGGCGCGCATGGAAGCGGAGGTCGCCAAGTACTTTGATCGGGCGATCGAAGGGGCGGTGCTGGTTTCGCGCAGCGGCCACGGCTACCAGGTCGAATCCTCGGTCCATGCCGGCGCCGGAATCGTGATGCGGGCAGCCGCCACGGCCGACGAGCCCTATGCGGCGGCCGACCAGGCCATCGACCGGATCGCCAAGCGCCTGCGCCGCTACAAGCGTCGGCTGAAGGACCACCACAAGCAGAACGGCGGCGGGGTCGAGGCTGCGGCACAGTCCTACGTGGTGGCGGCGGAGGCCGATGACGATGTTGGGGAAGACCACGACGAGCCTGCGGGCCATCACCCGGTGGTCATCGCCGAGGAACCGACGCGGATCCTGACCATGACCCCCAGTGCGGCGGTGATGGCGCTGGACCTTTCCGAGCAGCCTGCCGTCGTCTTCATCAATGCCGCGCACGGCGCGATCAACGTGGTCTATCGGCGCAGCGACGGCAATGTGGGCTGGATCGACCCGCAGATCCCCGGGCGAACCGGCGGGTCCTCGGAGCAATGAGGCAGTAAGCAAGATGGTTTCACACGAGTTGCTGGACGTGCAGGGCGTGATGCTCGATCTGCACGCGTCCAGCAAGAAACAGGTGTTCGAGCACCTGGCCGAACGCGGTGCCAAGTTGTGCGGTCTGCACCAGCGGGTGCTGTTCGACATGCTGCTCGAACGGGAGCGGCTTGGCTCGACCGGCGTCGGCGAGGGGGTGGCGATTCCCCATGCGCGGCCTGCGGGAATCGATCGCATCTACGGCGTGTTCGCCCGGCTGGCGAAGCCGATCCCGTTCGATGCGCCCGACGACCGGCCGGTCGACCTGATCTTTCTGCTGCTGGCACCGGCGAGCGAGGGCGGGGATCACCTGAAGGCGCTGGCAAAGGTCGCGCGCGCTTTGCGCGACAAGACCGTGCGCAAGCAGCTCAGGAGCGCCAAGACCGACAAGTCGGTGGCCGAACTGATCGCCAGCGTGGGCCACCAGGCGGCTGCGTAGCGGCGGCCCGGCGGCCATGATTCTGGTCGATCAGTGTGCCGCGAGCGGCTCCAGGTTGTTCTGCTTGATGGTGGCCTCGGCCAGCAAGTAGCTGGCGGCGACTGCGAGAGCGGATCCGTCGGCAGCGTGAATGGCGTACGCGCGCGTGCCGTCCTTGCTGACGATCGGCTTGATGTAGGCGACGTCATCGGTGCCCAACCGCAAGAAGTCCGCCTGGCTCAACAGGCGCAAGGGCTGTTCTACGTGCATCCGGGTCCTCCTTGAACACGGTGTTCGGTAAAGCGCACCACGCGATTGCGGCATGATTGCGCACGAGTTGGCAGCAATGTCCGATCCACCCTCATTGGCAGCCGGCAGCGCGCCGGCTGGCGGTGGTGGACGCTAGTCATCGCCGGACGGTGACGCTGCTCGTTCGAGATCGCGTATCGGGACCGCCCTGACCGCCTCGACGGCAGCGGGCTCCTTGAGGTCGACGTGCAACAGGCCGTGCTGCATGCATGCGTCGGTGACCTCGACTCCGTCAGCCAGCAAGAACGTGCGCTTGAACTGCCGGGCGGCGATGCCGCGATGGAGGAAGGACCGTTCCGTTTCCTCCTCGCTCTGCCCGCCGGAAACGACCAGATTGTTGCCTTCGATCCGTACCGACAGGTCCGTCGCCAGGAATCCCGCCACGGCGAGGGTAATGCGCAGGCGATCGCCGCCGAGTCTTTCGATGTTGTACGGAGGATAGCCGTCCGAAGCGGACTTCGAAATACGGTCGAGGGACCGCTCGATCTGGTCGAAGCCCAGCATCAGCGGGCTGTTGAAAAACGATACGCGCGTCACCGGCACCTCCCACCTGAAGCGTAACCGAGTGTTGGACCCGCGGCTGCGGCATCCGTGCGGCCATAGCACCAGCGTGGCTGTTACGGCCATGATTCCACATGGGCCTGAACAAGCGCTAAATCAAGCGGCGGTGCCGATCACCCAGCGGCCTTGCCCGCAGGGCCCGAGCCTCGCCGCGGGCGGGCGATCGCGACCGGATCGCCCGCGGTTCGCTTGGCGCGATACATGGCCCGGTCAGCCCGCTCAATCAGATCCTCCGGCGATTCGGGATGGTCGGGATCAAACATGGCCACCCCGAGCGACGCGCCGACCGAGACTTCCGGAGCGAACTGCCGCGCGGACCAGACGCCGATGGCGGTGGCGATGCGGCGTGCGCTGCGGCCGGCCGAACGCCCCGAGATGTCCTCGAGCCAGACCGCGAACTCGTCGCCGCCAAGCCTGGCAGCGAGATCGTAAGGCCGGATGGCGGAGATCAGGATCTTGGCGACTTCGGTCAGCGCCTCGTTGCCGGCCTCGTGTCCGCACAGGTCGTTGAGCCGCTTGAACCGGTCGAGATCGAGGTAGACGAGAGCGCCGGGGGTGCGCTGGCGGCCGGCCCGGGCAAGCGCACCGGTCAGTTCCAGCAGGAAGGCGCTGCGGTTCAGCAGTCCGGTCAGGCTGTCGGACCGCGACAGCCGCGTCAGCCGTCTGATCTCGAGGGCCTGGCGCACCGCGATGCCGCACGGCTCTTCCAGCCCGCTCAACAGCTCGATCTCCTCATCCTGCCAAGCGGGGCTGCCGGCCCGGCGCCAGACGACGAGGGCGCCCATGGGCCGGCCCTGGCAGTGGACCGCAAGGGCGATCAGCGTGCCGTCGGCGTGGGATTCCCGATGCAGGCTGTGCTTTCCACGCAGCGCGTCCAGGCAGGCGTTGATCTGACTTTCCATCGGCACCTCGCCGGCCTCGGCCAGCTTGTGCCACTGGCCGCCGTCGCCGGAGCCGAAGATCACGCATCCGGCGGCGCCGAACCTGCGCCAGACACCGGCCGCCGCAATATGAAGCATGTCATCGGGCCGCCACTCCGAGCGCATTGCCTGCACGACGCTGCCAGCCGGGTTCGCGCGGGCCCGGTCGCGTGATTCGTCCGGACCCTGGCGGATGCGGCCCACGCCTCGGACGCCACAATGGCCTCCGGTACCGTCGGGGATCGGGCCGGCGTCGAGCGACAGCGGGACGATCTGGCCATCCGCCGCCTTCACCAGGACGTGGACGTCGCGAACAGGCCCGACAATGCGGTTCGGCCAAGCAGCGCTGCCGTCGGCGGCGCTGACGAACTGGGACGGCTGCCGCCCCACGATGCGGTCGGGCGGATAGCCGAATGCGCCGGGTTCGGACACGAATGACAGGCTACCGGACGCGTCGCATTCCCAGACGAAGTCGGCGCCGATCTCGACGAGCTGCTTGTAACGCTGGCGGGACTCCAGAAGCACCTCCCGCACCGAAGTCTCCGCCGAGACGTCGCGGCACAGGATGACGGTGGCGTCGCCCGCCTTGCGTGCGGTGATCTCGTAACAGGTCGCTATGCCATCGATCAGCAGGCCGATCGGAACCGGGTCGCCGGCAATGTCCTTCTGTGCCAGACGCGCCGCGTCCAGGATCTGGTTGCGGGCGGCCGCATGATCCTGCGCGATCGCCGCGCGGATCGCCTCTCCCGGCCGGTTGAGAGCGGTGAGGCGTCCAGAGCCGTCCGCGAGCAGGATGGGGTCGGGCAAGGCCGCGAGCACCGCGCGCAACGGATCGGCGTCGGAACCGGCGGACTCGAGCAACGCGAGGTCATGCGTGGAAATGAGCGGCCCCCTTCATTGCCCTCAATCTACACGGTATTGCCGAGCAACGGTAATTCGCCGTTCATTAACCACTCGCTAACGCTGATTTCGCGACCTGAGGGATTCTACGGATCAGCTGGCGCGGCTAGTTCTGGAAATACTCGATGGCCGCCCAGCCGACCGCGATGACGGCGACCACGCCCAGGACGGCCAGCCCGATCTTGATCCAGCTCCACGGCCGCTCGCCCTGCACCTCGCCGGTGCGCCCGTTGATGACGAAACGAAACACCCTCTTGCCGTCGCGGTAGGCATTGAGCCAGATCGGCAGCAGCACGTGCTTGAAGGTCACGCGGCTGTGCTGGGTCTTCATCGACGTGATCCGCTGCGCATCGCCCCCGATGTCGCGCCGGATGTCGCCGCGGATGACCGTTTCCATCTTGTCCTTGGCCCGGTCGAAGCCGCTCGCCAGGTCGACGTGATAGCTTTCGGCACGGAAACCTGCCAGATAGGCGTCGTCGTAGCCGACCAGCTGGTCCAGGTCCCAGGGCTCCAGCCTCTCAGTCTGCTTGTGCGGCAGCGAGGTGCTCGCGAGCACCAGCACGTCGTCGAAATCGCGCCAGACGGTGCCCGAGACGTTGCGCCAGCGGATCCGGGTCACGGTCCGCCGGTTCTTGCCGGAGCCCACAGTCACCGTGTAACGGGTGCCGCGCTGGCCGCGGTAGAAGGTGGTCGTGGCGGAGTCATAGGTCCAATAAGGCACGTACATGCCGGTGAACCCGCCTTCCAGCCGGGCGAAGTTCTTCACCCGGTTCGGCGCGAACCACAAACCGCGGAGCCATTTCTGGAAAAGCTCGCGTGACTGCCTGGCCTCGACGACGAAGGGCAGCAGTGCCCGCGGCTTGATCTGCTTGCTGCTGCCGCCGTCGACCACTTGCGGCGATCCGCAGAACGGACAGGTGTCAGAGTGGACATTCGCATCGAGGGTGAACTCGGCGGCGCAGCTCCCGCACTTCGCGATGCGCTGGGTGACGTAGTCCTCGTCATGGACGAGGCTGTCCAGCGCGGCGCGGAAGTCGATCTCGCGGATGTCGGTTTCCGACTGCGGGATCGGATTGACGTGGCCGCAATACTGGCAGGTGAGCGCAGTGGTGCCAGGGGCGAAACTGAGCTTGGCGCCGCACTGGCCGCACGGGAAGCTGCGTTCGCGCGCGGCCTCCGTCTCGGCGGCGCCATCCAGTGCCGGATCGAAATCGTCCTCGGGCTCGGCCGCATCGAGCGGCGGAGGCCCCGGCGGGGTCTCCCAGGGGTCGGCGCGCATGGTGGAAGCGCCTCAGCCGGACGGCGGCAGCGGCGGCGGCAATGCAGCGAACAGGGACGTCAGTTCGGCGACCTCGCCGGCCTTGGTCCAGTTCGCCATGCCGGCGGCCCAGACCAGCGTGTCGCGGGTGATCTCGCCGGACTGCGCCTTGGCCGCCAACGCTGCGCTGTCGAACGGCCCGGCCTGCTGGCCGTTCACCGCGATGTGGTACTGCGCCTGCTGGGGCAGCGGCGGTGGTGCGGCGGCGGGCGCCTGGCCTTGGCTGCCCATTGCCGTCGCCATCTGGTTGCCCAGGCCGATCCCCAGTCCCATGCCGACGCCGGCGCCTGCGGTCCCGCCGGGCGCCTCGGCCGCCTTGGTGATTGCCTCGGCGCTCTGGTAGGCCATGTATTTGCTCAGATCGCCGACGACGCCCATGCTCGAGCGCTTGTCCAGCGCCTCCTCGACCTGCGGCGGAAGGGAGATGTTCTCCACCAGCATCCGCGTCAGCTCCAGCCCGTACTCGGCGAATTCCGGCGCGATCCGGTCGGTCAGGAAGGTGCCCAGCTGGTCATAGTTGCCGGCCAGGTCGAGGGCGGGAATGTTGGCCGAGCCGATGATGTTGGCGAAACGGGCCACGATCAGGTTGCGCAGCTGGTTGGTGATCTCGTCGGTGGTGAAGTGGCCGTCGGTGCCGACGATCTCGCGCAGAAAGACTTCTGGTTCCTTGACCCGGATCGCGTAGGTGCCGAATGCGCGCAACCGGATTGGCCCGAACTCCGCGTCCCGCATCATGATCGGATTCTTGGTACCCCATTTAAGATCGGTGAAGCGCCGGGTGCTGACGAAATAGACCTCGGCCTTGAACGGGCTCGAGAAGCCGTGGCGCCAGCTTTGCAGGGTGGAGAGCACCGGCAGGTTCTGGGTTTCCAGGGTATACATGCCGGGGCCGAACATGTCGGCGAGCTGGCCCTCGTTGACGAATACGGCGATCTGCGCCTGGCGCACCGTCAGCTTGGCGCCGAACTTGATCTCGTTGCCGTAGCGCTCGAACCGGTAGACCATCGTGTCGTTGGAATCGTCGGTCCATTCGACGATGTCGACGAATTCGCCCCTGATCTTGCCCCACAAACCCATATTTCCGTCTCCACCGCCGGTGGCAGGCGTCGCCGCGCCGCTGAGTGATCCCCAATCTACCATGCCGGCAGACTGCTGGGGTGAGAGCATAGTGGTACCGGCCGCGGGTGCATAGCCCTGCCGATCGTGTATGCCTACACCAGGAATGCGTCGATTGCGCGGCGAGCCGAGGCGACCGGTCACGGGCCGGTCAATCGGCCTTGCTCTCGTGCTCGGGCGTCGGCAATGCCTGCTCGACCGGATCGATCGGGGGCTCCGGGTCCGAGGGGGCCGCCGGCATGGGCGCCACGCCGGGCTCCGGCGCAGTCTGTCTGATATGGACCGTCCGCTGCGGGAACGGAATCTCGATCCCGCGCTCGTCGAAGCGCATCTTGAGCAACCGGTTGTAGGCCCGCATCACGCCCCACTGCTTGGCGGGCCAGGTCTTGATCCGTGCCTTGATCACGACCGCGTTGTCGCCGAAGCTGTCGAGACCGACCACGTCGATCGGCTCTATGATGGCCGCCGCCATCGCCGGGTCCGTGCGCAGTTCCTGGTCGACCTCGCGCATGCAGGCGATCACCTGGTCCACGTCGCTGCCGTAGGAAACGCCGACCTCGAACACCGCGAAGGAGAACCCGCGCGTCATGTTCGAGGCGGCGTCGACGACACCGAACGGGATGACGTGGACGATGCCGCCGAAGTCCCGCAGCTTGATCGAGCGGATCGACATCTCCTCGACGACCCCGGAATAGCCGGCGACGGTGACGATATCGCCGACGCCGAACGCGTCCTCCACCAGGAAGAACATCCCGGTGATGACGTCCTTGACCAGGCTCTGGGCGCCGAAGCCGATGGCGAGGCCGAGCACGCCCGCCGATGCCAGCAGCGGCGTGATGTCGAGGCCGATCTCCGAAAGCACGATCAGGAAGGTGACGGCGATGATGACGACGGCCGCGGCGCTGCGCAGCAACGGCAGCAGCGTCTCGACCCGGCGCCGGCCGTGCGCAGCACTGCCGCGGCCCGAATGCTGGATCCGCTGGATCACCGCCACGATGGCACGGTTGGCGGCGTAGGCCAGGATCAGGATGATGGCGATGGTGATCGCCCCTTCCAGCAGGGCGCGGCCGGCATCGTTGCCAAGCCACTCGATCACGTCGAACAGCCAGAGATGGACGAGCAGGCCTAGCGTGACGATGGCGAGCACCAGTCTGGCGAACAGCCGGATCATCACATGGCCCGATTCCCGGACCAGGTCGCCCTCGCCCTTCGCGGCCTGCGACCGCCTCTGCTGCTGTTCGTGATAGGCGATCAGCAGGCGCCAGACGGCATAGCATCCGGCCAGCACCAGCAGCGTCCAGCCGATCTGCGCGACGACGTCGACGAACAGCATGTCGCCGCCGACGATATAGGTGACGAGCAGGGCGACCACGACGACGACCGCGATGACGTGCCAATAGCCGGCGAGCCAGAGGGCGGCATCCCCGGTCAGGGTGCCCTTGCGGGCCGACCGCTCGATCGCATGCCGCACCGGGCGGCGGTGCCGGACGATCGCCGCGATCATCATCACTGCGGCGACCAGGGCGGCGATCGTCAGCACGGCGGTCCGCGCCGACAGGGGCATGCCGACCAGCGGCAGCGTGCCCGTCATCGCATAGGCCGCGGTCATGACGCCGATGATCCAGTAGCTCCGGCGGGTGATGTCGCGGGCTACGCCGTCGCTGACCGGCAGCAGGCGAAGCGCTGGCCGGTGCGGCCGGGTCACGATGCGCACCAGGGCGCAGGCGGCAAGCGCAATGGTCAGGACCGACAGCAGGGCTGCGGTCATGGCGCCGGCGACCGCACCCTTGCTGACCGCGGCGAGCGCAGCGGAGCCAGCGGCGGCGAAAGCGATCACCGGCAGCACGTCGACCAGGAAGGCTGCCACTCCCCGCAGCAGCCGGCCCCAGAAGGTCTGGCCTCGCTGGTTCAGCTGTCGGCCGAACCGGCGCAACAGCAGGCCGACGGCGAAAAAGGCGACGAGGGCTGCACCCAGGCTGATGCCGACCGCGCGCAGGATGTCCTGCCAGCGCGACCGCCCGGTCTCGCTGCCGACGTCGGCCTCCAGCCAGCTCCACATTTCCATCATGCTCGC
>JBHJOG010000059.1:0-6461 GCA_050329975.1 Alphaproteobacteria bacterium
GCCGAGCTCAGCGGCGAGGGCGGTCTCATCTACGGCCTGGACGAGGATGTCGCAATCTTCAACCGCTTCTTCATCGGCGGGCGTGACCTGCGGGGCTTCCAGCGCGGCGGCCTCGGCCCGCGTGACCTGACCACGGGCGATGCGCTCGGCGGCAACGCCTTCTTCACCGGGACTGCGGAGGTCGCCTTCCCGCTTGGGTTGCCCGAGGAACTGGGGCTGACGGGCGCGGTGTTCGCTGACTTCGGGACCTTGACCGGACTGGACGAGAGCGATCCGACCATCGCCGACTCCGGCTCGCTCAGAAGCTCGGTCGGCGTCGGCTTTGTGTGGGACTCGCCCTTCGGGCCGGTTCGAATCGACATCTCTCAAGTGGTCACCAAGGAAGACTACGACGAGACCGAGCGGTTTTCCTTCAGCTTCGGGACCCGCTTCTAGGCGCGGAACGGAGACCGGATCGATGGCGGATCCACGCTTTGCACAGGCGACAGGACCATTCACGCTCGAGGCCCTCGCCAAGGCGGCCTCGGCCGAGTTGTGGCCCGCAGACGCCGATCCGATGCGGCCGATCCGGGATATCGCTGCACTCGATGCTGCCGGACCGGACGAGATCGGCTTTCTCGACAACCGTGCCTATGTCGAGTCGTTCCGAAGCAGCCGGGCAGGTGCCTGCATCGTGCGCCGGGCCCATGTCGACGATGCGCCCGGCGGCATGGTGCTCCTGCTGACCAACCAGCCATACATGGCCTATGCCGAAGTCGCCAACCTGTTCTACCCCGAGCGGCCGCCGGAGCCCGGGATCGCGCCCTCCGCCGTGATCGCCGCCGACGCTGCCGTCCCGGACGATTGCCGAGTCGAGCCCGGGGCAGTGATCGAATCCGGCGCAGCGCTGGGCGCCCGGGTCCAGATCGGCGCCAATGCCGTGATCGGCCGCAACGTCGTGATCGGCGAAGACACGGTGGTAGGTGCCAACGCCACGCTCAGCCATTGCCTGATCGGCGCGCGCTGCCTGCTGCACCCGGGCGTGCGGATCGGTCAGCGCGGATTCGGCTTCGCCATAAGTCAGGACAAGCATCGCCGGATCCCCCAGATCGGCCGCGTGCTGGTGGGCGACGATGTGGAGATCGGCGCCAACTCCTGCATCGACCGGGGGGCGGGGCCTGATACCGTGATCGGTGACGGCGTGATGATTGATAATCAGGTTCAGATCGGGCACAACGTGACGATTGGTCGAGGCTGTGTCCTGGTTGCCCAGGCAGGCATCGCCGGTAGCGCCACGCTGGAGGATCTTGTGGTGGTTGCCGCGCAATCCGGGGTTGCGGGTCACCTGACAATCGGCAAGGGTGCCCAGATTGCCGCTGCATCCGGGGTCATGCGGGATGTCCCGCCTGGCGGACGATATGGCGGTACGCCTGCTGTTCCGATCAAGCAGTTCTTCCGCGAGCTGGCCAGCCTGCAGAAGCTGGCCCGGAAAGGAGACGCCTAGCACGATGGAGGCCAAGCTGCAGCCTCAGGAGGCCGTCGAGTTCGACGTCTCCGGAATCATGCGGATGATACCGCATCGATATCCGTTCCTGATGGTCGACCGCATCGTGGAGGCGCGCGCAGATTTCGGCGCGATCGGACTGAAGAACGTGTCGATGAACGAGCACTACTTCGCGGGTCACTTCCCGGCCAAGCCGGTGATGCCGGGTGTGCTGATCATCGAGGCGCTGGCCCAGACTGCTGCAGTGCTGGTGGTGCACACGCTCGGCCCCAGCGCCATGGGCAAGCTGGTCTACTTCATGTCGGTGGAGAATGCGCGGTTCCGCCACCCGGTGCTGCCGGGCGACCAGCTCGAGTTGCATGTGCTCAAGGAGCGGAGCCGCGGGGCGGTGTGGAAGTTCAGCGGCGAGGCGCGGGTCAGCGATCGGATCTGCGCGGAGGCTGTCTTCACCGCGATGATCATGGATCCGCCGGAGGCATGAGCGTACCTGCGTCCGGCATCCACCCCACCGCCATCGTCGACCCTGCAGCAGACCTGGGAAGCGGGGTTTCCATCGGTCCCTATTGCGTCGTCGACGCCGACGTGGTGCTCCACGATGGAGTACGCCTGCATTCGCATGTGGTCGTCACAGGGCGCACCCGGATCGGCGCCGGGTGCACGATCTTTCCCTTCGCGTCGATCGGGCACCGGCCGCAGGACCTGAAGTACCGCGGCGAGCCGTCGGTGCTGGAGGTCGGCGCGGGCACCACGATCCGCGAGCACGTCACGATGAACCCGGGCACCGAAGGCGGCGGGATGACGACCCGGGTCGGCGAGCAGTGCCTGATCATGGCCACCTGCCACATCGCCCATGATTGCCGGATCGGCAACCATGTGATCATGGCCAACAACGCCACCCTGGGCGGCCATGTGGTGATCGAGGACCATGCGATCATCGGCGGGATGTCGGCGGTGCACCAGTTCGTGCGCATCGGGCGCCACGCGATGATCGGCGGCATGTCCGGCGTCGAGCAGGACGTGATCCCCTACGGCACCGTGATGGGGGACCGGGCCCGCCTCTCCGGCCTGAACCTGATCGGCGCCAAGCGCCACAACGTGCCGCGCGACGACATCAACGCGATGCGTTCGGCCTATCGGTTGCTGTTCGCCGATTCCGGCACGCTGGAGGAGCGCCTGGGCCAGATCGAGGCAGAGTTCGGCGGCAGCCCGCCGGTGCAGGCGATCATCGCCTTCCTGCGTGCCGATTCCTCGCGTCCGATCTGCCGTCCCCAGAGCAACGGCATCTGAGCGGCGCAATGGCCTCGGAAATCGGTATCGTGGCGGGCGGCGGGGCGCTTCCCGAGCTCGTCGCCGATGCCTGCCGAGCGGCCGGGCGGCCGGTCTTCCTGCTCAGCCTGCGCGACCACGCGGATTCCGACCTCGCCGCCCGCGTCGCCCCCGATGACCAGGCCGAGATCCGCCTCGGCGAGGCCGGCAAAGGCGTCAAGCTGATGAAGCGGGCCGGAGTGACCCAGGTCGTGTTTGTCGGCCACGTCCGCCGGCCCTCGCTCAGCGCGCTCCGGCCCGACTTCGCCACCATCGGCCTGCTCGCCCGGATCGGACGGCGGGCGATGGGCGACGACAGCCTGCTGCGGGCAATCGCCGACGCGATCGAGGGCGAGGGCTTCCAGGTCGTCGGCCCGCTGGACCTGGCCCCCGATCTCGCTGCCCCCGACGGCACCCTGACCCGGCAGCGACCCGACGAGACCGCACGTGTCGATATCGCCCGCGGGCTCGAGGTGGTGGTCCAGCTCGGCCTTTGCGACGTCGGCCAGGCGGCGGTCGTCCAGCAGGGAATCGTGCTCGCGGTCGAGGCGGTGGAGGGCACCGACGCCATGATTGCGCGTGCCGGCGAGCACCGGCGCAAAGGGACGGGCGGGGTGATGGTCAAGATCAGCAAGCCGAACCAGGATCTGCGGCTCGACCTGCCCACCATCGGCCCGGAGACGCTCGCAAAGGCGGAGGCCGCCGGCCTGCGCGGGATCGCCATCGAGGCCGGTCGCGTGATGATGCTTGGCCGCGACAAGGTGGTGGCGGAAGCGGACCGCCGCGGCCTGTTCCTGGTCGGTGTCACGGTAGGTCCGCCGGGGTGACCGACCCGCTGCGGATCTTTCTCGTTGCCGGCGAACCATCGGGCGACCTGATCGGCGCCCGCCTGATGGCGGCGCTGCGGGACCTCCATCCCGGCCCTGTCGTGTTCCGCGGCGTCGGCGGCACCGCCATGACAGCACAGGGGCTGGACAGCCTGTTTCCCATGCACGAGCTCTCGATCATGGGCGTGCTCGAGGTGCTGCCGAAAGCGCCGGCCCTGTTCGCGCGCATGCGGCAGGCGGCCGACGCGATCACGGCGTTCCGTGCGCATGCGCTCGTCACCATCGACTCGCCCGCCTTCGCGGTCGGTCTGGTGCGGCGGCTGCCTGACCGCAGCGTGCCGCGCATCCACTATGTGGCGCCGACGGTCTGGGCCTGGCGCCCGTGGCGCGTCTACAAGTTTCGCAAGAACTTCGATCATCTGCTGACCCTGCTGCCGTTCGAACCGCCCTATTTCCAGCGGGTCGGGCTGCCGGCCACCTTCGTCGGCCACCCGATCCTCGAATCGTCGGCCGGGCAGGGCGACGGCGCCCGGTTTCGGTCCGGACACCGCATTGCGCCCGAGGCGCGGCTGTTGTGCGTGCTGCCCGGCAGCCGGCGGGGGGAAATCGAGCGGCTGTTTCCGGTGCTGAACGCCGCGCTCCCGCTGATCGCGGCACGCGTCCCGGGTCTTCGACTGGCGGTGCCGACCGTGCCACATGTCGCCGAGCGGGTGCGCCAGGTTGCGCAGGCCTGGCCTGGCGATCCCGTCGTCACCGTCGATGAGACCGAGAAGCACGACGCAATGGCTGCCGTCCAGGCCGCGATCGCCGCTTCGGGCACCGTGTCGCTCGAACTCGCGATGGCCGGAGTTCCGCCGGTGATCGTCTATCGGGTCTCGGCGATGACGGGCGCGATCGTGCGCCGGATGATCAAGGTCCGCTACGTCAGCCTGGTCAACATCATCCAGGATCGGATGGTGGTGCCGGAACTGCTGCAGGAGCGGTGCATGCCGCAGGCGGTCGCCGATACCGCGATCGGCCTGCTCACCGACCCTCTCAAGTCCGCCGAAGTCATCGCTGGGCAGCGCGCCGGCATTGCCGCGCTGGCGTCCGGCGACGAGCCGCCGAGCCGCCAGGCAGCCCGGGCAGTGCTGGCGCTCGTCGGGTCGCCTGCACGCGACGCCGGGTAACCACGCCTCAGCGGTCGATCATCAGCACCAGTCCGGCGCAGGCCGACAGGATGCCCAGCGCTGCGCCGAGGCGGGCGAGCCGCCAGCGCAGGCTCGGCTGGTTGTCGTTGGCCGGGGCGGAGAACAGAAGCAGACGCTCCCGGTCGCCGATCCGCCCGATCTGCATCCCGCGCGAGGCACGGATGAACCGCCCATAGCCGAAGCTCGCCCGTCCGCCCGCGTTCGGACGGCCTCCTCGGTTGGCCCGCCGTGAAGGTGCCGGGTGCGGAGAGTTTGGGCGATGCCGTACGTTCATCTCAGGCTAGCCTCGCTTCTCCAGCGACGGATAGTCGCGCTGGGAATGGCCGGTGTAGAGCTGTCTGGGCCGCCCGATCCGCTGCTCCGGATCCTCGACCATTTCCTTCCACTGGGCGATCCAGCCGACCGTCCGCGCAAGGGCGAACAGCACGGTAAACATCGTCGTCGGGAACCCGATCGCGTTCAAGATAATTCCTGAATAGAAGTCCACATTCGGATAGAGCCGGCGCTGGACGAAATACTCGTCCTCCAGCGCGAGCTTCTCCAGCGCCATCGCCAGCTCCAGCAGCGGCTCGTTGCCGATGCCCAGCGCCTCCAGCACCTCGTAACAGGTCTGCTGCATCACCTTCGCCCGCGGGTCGAAGTTGCGGTAGACGCGATGGCCGAAGCCCATCAGGCGAAAGGGGTCGTCCTTGTCCTTCGCCTTGGCGATATATTCGCCGATCCGCGACTTGTCGCCGATCTCGCGCAGCATGTTCAGCACCGCCTCGTTGGCGCCGCCATGGGCAGGGCCCCAGAGCGAAGCGATGCCGGCGGCCAGGCAGGCGAACGGATTGGCGCCGGACGAGCCGGCCAGCCGCACGGTCGAGGTGGAGGCATTCTGCTCGTGGTCCGCGTGCAGAATGAAGATCCGGTCCATGGCGCGCGCGATCACCGGGTTGACCTGGTAGGTCTCGCACGGCACCGCGAACGTCATGTGCAGGAAGTTCTCGGAATAGGACAGATCGTTGCGCGGATAGACGAAGGGCTGACCGGCGGAATACTTGTACGCCATCGCCGCGATCGTCGGCATCTTGGCGATCAGCCGGTGCGACGCGATCATCCGTTGGTGGGAATCGTTGATGTCGAGCGAGTCATGGTAGAAGGCCGACAGTGCACCGACCACGCCCACCATGATCGCCATCGGGTGCGCGTCGCGGCGGAAGCCATTGTAAAAATTCTTGAGCTGCTCGTGGACCATGGTGTGCATGGTGATCGCATGGTCGAATTCGGCGCGCTCCTGGGCGGTCGGCAACTCGCCCTTGGTCAGCAGATATGCGACTTCGATGAAATTTGACTTTTCCGCCAGCTGGTCGATCGGATAGCCGCGATAGAGAAGGACGCCTTCGTCGCCGTCGATAAAAGTGATTTTTGACTCGCAACTGGCGGTGGAGGTGAAGCCCGGGTCGAAGGTGAAGGTCCCGGTGTCCTTGTAGAGGGCCCGGATATCGACCACGTCCGGGCCGTGACTCGCCTTGAAAACCGGCAATTCCACTGTTTTGCCGTGAACCGTGAGGCTTGCCGTACCAGATTGATTTAATTCACTTTTCATGGATCGAGCCTTTTCTATTGCGGTGCGTCATCGCATGTTGCGGCGCACACTACCCAGTTTACAAAGCG